>JAFGFT010000037.1 GCA_016930935.1 Dehalococcoidia bacterium
CCCATGAAGAGCTTGCCGACCGATATCTGGGCCATTGGCCCGTAGATGACGAGCATGATACTCGGCGGGATGAGGATGCCCAATGCACCTCCGGCGCAGACGGAACCGGAGACGATCTCACGGTCGTATCCGCGTTTAAGCATGCTGGGCACGCCAATGAGTCCAAGCATTATTACCGATGCCGCGACGATTCCAACGCACGCGGCCAGCACCGTTCCCATCAAAATGGTCGTGATCGCAAGACCGCCGCGCACGGGACCGAACACCAGGTAGAGGCCGGAATAGAGCCGCTCGGAGGCTCCCGACTTTTCGACCATCGACCCCATGAACACAAACAGCGGAATCGCCAACAGGATGTAGTCGGACATCATGCCCCACAAGCGAAGCCGCAGAAGGGAGAAGACATCACCGCCCATGACTGCCAAGCCCAGGAACATCGCTACGCCGCCAACAACGAAGGGAAGCGGATAGCCTATGAGGATGCCCACAGCTACAAGGACGAACATTACGAGTGCGATAAGTTCAGGAGTCAACCCGACCATGGTCGCTCACCCCCCTTGCGAAGCCAGACAAGGTCCCTGAAGAACATCGCCACACCCTGCAGGAACAGCAGGGCGAAACCAAGAGTGATGATGGTCTTGATCGGCCACAATGGCGGGTACCAGATGGTCTCAGTGGATATCTCTCCGATGACCCAGGAATGCCACGTGTCCAATGCCCAGACCCTGGTAAGCATGAATATAAGTGGAAAGAACACCAGCGCCGTCAGCACGATGTCGACAAGGAGCTTCACTCTGAGCGGGAAATGAGAGTAGAAGATGTCAACACGTACGTTCGCGTTGTGATAGAGAACGTAGCACATGCCCAACGAAATAATTGAGGTCCCTGTCATGCAACTGAGCATGTACGACCAGATGGTCGGAGCATTGAAGACAAACCGCGCGAAGACATCGTAGACGATGTTCAGCACAAGGAGAATCATCAGATAGCTGACCAGTCTGCCGGACCTATCGCTGATCCAGCTCACTCCCTCGTAGAATCTGCGAAGAACTTCTTCCATACGTGCTCCAATCGGTAGCAATAGGGTGACAGCCCTGCCTGCGCGGCGGGGCTGCCACGTTGAGCAAGAAGTGGTCGATATTAGTCGTAAATGGTGTAGTCGGGCACGATGCCGGTCAGAGAGCGCCATACGGTGAAGAACTCGTTCTGGCTGTCCCAGGCCTGCTTGAAGAGTGCATCCTCGGCAGCGTACCCGATGCACAGCTCCCTAGTGCGCGCAGCGATGTCCTTCTGGAAAGCATCGTCCACGTAGAATATCTGGGTGCCATAGTCCTCGTACATCTGCATAGCCTTCGCATCGTCATACGCAACGCGGTTGTATGAATCCAGCGCCAGGGCCATGAACTCGTGTTCGAGTATGGCCTGAAGGTCAGCTGGCAGATCGTCGAAGAACTCCTGGTTTACCAGCACAGGCTTGGTGTAGCCTGGCGACTGAATACCGGGAAGGCCGATGTAGTCGCAGATCTCGTGGAAGCCCATGACCCAGTTCGTGCTGGGCGGGCCGTACTCGAAAGCATCGAGAACGCCACGCTCAACGGACGAGTAGAGCTCGCCACCAGCGACTGTTGTCACAGCAGCTCCGTACTGCCCGAGTACCTCTGCCCACATGCCCATGGTCCGGAACTTCAGACCCTTGAAGGCTGCGGCAGTGTCGAGTGGTTTCTTGGAATGGCAGAACAACTCGGCTGCTCCGGACGAGGCTCCGATACAGTAGGCGTAGTCCTTGTACGCGTTGTTGATCTGATCGATGCCACCGCCATTGAAGAGCCACGCAATGCACTCCGTCGTGCTCGGGCCGGCGGGCAGACCTGACGCAGTCAGCATGTAGGTCGCGGGGCCGATGCGTCCCTGGTCCATGGCAGGGTTCACAGTGATGACGTCCACCACACCCTCGGCAACTGCGGGCGTCACCTCGTTTCGAGGTACAACTTCGTCTGCGGGATGCGGGGTAACGACAAGCCGACCATTCGAGGCAGTCTCGATTCTCTCGCAGGTAGCCTCGATGGCAAACCACTGGGCCTGACCGGAGGGATCGATATCCTGCCATGTGACCTGATAAACAGTGTCGGCAGGAGCCGAGGGCGCCTCCTCCTCTTCTTCAGGTGCAGCCTCCTCCTCTTCGCCGTCAGGCGCGGGCGCCGCATCGGGCGCACAGCCAGCGGCGACAAGACTCAGGACAAGGCCAAGTGCTAGAAACAGAACAAATGCTTTCTTTGTCACCGTGAATACTTCCTCCTCTCAAGAATTGGCACGGTTTTCCGGTTGATGCCATTCACATGCATTCACCTCCTGGTACAGTCCCACTTCATCTATTCCGAATACCTTTCCTTCCCTTGATGTATCCACGAATCTATTTCCCAGAAACGCAAAAACGGCCCCTGCACACTCTGGGTGCCTGGACCGTTTAACGGTCTTGTAGGATAGACTTGCTATCTCACGCGTTCA
>JAFGFT010000038.1 GCA_016930935.1 Dehalococcoidia bacterium
CCAGACGAAACATACAGAAGGTACCAGTTACCCTGTTCAGACATACGTACTCTAACCGCCCAGCAACAATAGCCCCATCATTTTGGTAAATATGAAGTCCAGCACCCCGAGGAATGCACCAACCACCACGCACACGACGAATACGAGAACACTCAATCTGTACGTCTCTTTCCTGCTCGGCCAATGTGCTTTCTTCAGTTCGCCGAAGGCATCCACGAAGAACCGCAACCGAGAAGGCTTCTTGGTCACGGTTCCAGCAGGCTTTGCCTGCTTTCGCTTCTTGTCCTTCGAATCCTTGGAAGTCTTCACTGGAGTTGCCACAACTTTGGCGGGAACAACCGCCGCTGCCGCAACATCATCTGCCTGCTGAGCGGACGATGTGGACTTCTCATCCACAACCCCTTCAGACTGATTTACAACACGCTTGCGAGGTTTCTGCTTCTTGTCTTTTGCAGACATACGCTACTTCGTCTCTTTGTGCATAGTGTGCGTTCGGCACCGTGGGCAGTACTTGTTCAACTCAAGTCTCTGCGCGTCATTCTTCTTGTTCTTTGCAGTCGTATAGGTACGCTCCTGGCATTGCGGACATGCCAGGTGAATGACTATACGCTGCTCGCCCTTCTTAGCCATGACTACTTAATTACCTTGGTGATAACGCCGGCACCGACAGTTCGACCACCTTCTCTGACAGCGAACCGGAGACCTTCTTCCATCACGACAGGCACCATGGTTCGAATCACCATACTGGTGAGACTGTCACCAGGCATAGCCATCTCAACGCCGTCGGGAAGAATAATCTCACCCGTGACGTCCGTCGTGTGAATGAAGAACTGGGGCCGATATCCGGTGAAGAACGGAGTGTGCCTACCACCTTCTTCCCTCTTAAGGATGTAGATCTCAGCCTGTGCCTCTGTATGGGGGGTCACGCTACCGGGCTTGGCCATAACCTGACCACGCTCAACCTCGTCGCGATTGACACCTCTCAGAAGGATACCGACTGCGTCGCCGGCCTCTGTGCTGGTGAGCAGCTTGTGGAACATCTCCATGCTGATAGCAGTGGTCTTTCGAGTGTCCTTGATTCCGACGAGTTCCACTTCCTCACCGGCCTTCAAGATACCGCGCTCCACTCTGCCCGTCGCGACGGTTCCACGGCCCTTGATGCTGAAGACATCCTCAATAGGCATCATGAACGGCTTGTCCTTGTCTCTCGTTGGAGAAGGAATGTACTCGTCCATTGCATTGAGCAGGTTCCAGATCTTGCCGCACCACTCGCATTCAGGCTTGCCGCATCCACATTCAAGTGCCTTAAGTGCACTTACCTGGATGACAGGCAACTCATCGCCGGGGAAGCCGTTTGCGGTCAGGAGTTCCCGAACCTCGACTTCAACGAGTTCGAGAAGCTCAGGGTCTTCCATCATGTCGATTTTGTTCAGTGCGACCATCATCGCAGGCACTTCGACCTGGTGGGCTAGAAGGATGTGCTCACGTGTCTGGGGCATAGGACCATCATCAGCCGCAACTACGAGTATTGCGCCGTCCATCTGGGCGGCACCAGTAATCATGTTCTTGATGTAGTCAGCATGTCCCGGACAGTCGACGTGGCAATAATGGCGCTTTTGCGTCTCGTACTCAAGGTGGGCAATGGCGATCGTCACACCACGAGCGCGCTCTTCTGGCGCATTATCGATGGAATCGAACGGCCTGAACTGATTGTAGCCCACACCGGATTTCGACAGAACCAGTGACATGGCAGCCGTTAGTGTTGTCTTCCCATGGTCTACGTGACCAATCGTGCCGACATTCAGGTGCTCTTTTGACCTTTCATATGTCTGCTTTCCCATTTTGCCATAACCTCCTTAACTACCTAAGAGAAAGCCCACAATCAGATTCGAACTGATGACCCCGTTCTTACCAAGAACGTGCTCTACCGACTGAGCTATGTGGGCCTGTTTACAGTCTGTGATGGTGGAGGGGGCAGGGTTCGAACCTGCGTAGCCCAATGGGCGGCAATTTTACAGACTGCTCCGATTAACCACTCCGGCACCCCTCCCGAGTGCATAAGTCTATCACAAGCGCAAGCGTGAATTCCAGCGTAGCCCGAGAGGGGACTCGAACCCACTAACCTACCGATTACAAGTCGGTTGCGCTACCATTGCGCCACTCGGGCAACATGGCCTGAGTAGTATAGGGTTTCCGCTCGTGAGCTGTCAACGAACTACGGTGCGATTCCAGAGCCGCAAGGACCAGTGCGACTGTACGATGGTTTTGAGACAACGCTCTCACATCCGTTCAACTGATCATTGCTGGTTTGCGTCGACATGGTACGTGTACTACCATCACAATCACTTGAGAGAGAACAAGGAGGTACTCATGGCAACAACCATATTTCAAACCCCCATCAAGCTGGTCGTCGGTGCTGGCTCAGTCGAAAAGGTGGGTGAGGAAGCTGCGAAGCTCGGCAAACGTGCACTCATCGTCATCGGAGGCTCGAGCGCCAAGAAAACAGGTTTGCTGGATAAAGTCTCAGCCGACCTGAAGGCCAACGGTCTCGAGGTCTTCGTTTTCGAGGGTATCACTCCCAATCCCCGCAGTTCCACTGTCGACGAGGGCGCCAGGATGGCTGCAGAGAAGAACATTGACCTCATAATCGGGCTCGGTGGCGGGAGCGTCATGGATGCTTCCAAGGCACTCAAGCTCGCGTACTCAAGCGGACTTCCTTCGTTTGACTTCTACAGCGGGAAGGCTGACTCTAATGCCTTCCAGTCCAAAGCTGCATTGATGCTGGTGCCGACGATGGCTGCCACCGGCTCTGAATTCAATCACTGGTCCGTCATCACTAACTGGGAAACACACGAGAAACGCGCTATCGGCGTGCCGATGGCATTCCCTGCAACATCCATCGTCGACCCTGCGCTGACCCTCACCATGCCTGTGAGCCAGGTCGCCAAAGGTGGAGTGGACATCTTCCTTCATGTCATGGAGAACTACATCACTCATGACGCCGGAGCTGCACTGTCAGACGGAATTCGCGAGGCCATCATGAAGGTTGTAGTTGAATGGCTTCCCGTTGCGGTCAAAGAACCGACAAACTTGGAGGCTCGTAAGAACCTCAGTTGGGCGAGCAGTCTCGCGTGCTCACAGGCTATTACCTTCGGTGGCGGTCAAGGCTACCGGCCCATTCACCTCATTGAACATGCCATCAGCGGCCTGTATGACGTGCAACACGGCGATGGCCTCTCTGCGCTACTGCCTTCATGGCTGCGTCAGAGCATGTCAAAACGGTCAGCCCGGATAACGAAGCTCGGAAAGAACGTGTTCGATACTGATGGCGACACCGCAGACGCGGTCGAAAAGTGGCTGGATTCGGTCGGCATGAAGACCAGCCTCAGCAAACTCGGTGTGCCCGAAGCCCAATTCGCAGCGGCTGCCCAGAATGCACTTGATACATCGAGGGGATTTCTGGCAAAGGACGCCGTTCACAACAGCGTAGAGACCATCACTGCTCTCTACAAGGCAGCCTTTTAGGGCTGTCGACTGGCTTTCCTGTTCGTCCAGAGGGGAGGGGTTGGCCCCCTCCCCTTTCTCAATGTAGTTACCGGATACTGGTCGGCACAGCAGTAGACCGTTATGTCGTGTGCTGTCCCAGCCACTCACGCAGTACCTCAAAGAACGGCCCTCGGGCCGCTTTCTCTCTCCATGGATAGTGGCCGCACTGCGGCAACTCAACATACTCAATCTGCGGCATGTATGTTTGAAGCGTACGCAGCGTCATCAGTCCAGGATGAGGGTCCCAGTCGCCATGCACCATGAGCACCGGGACCGATATGTCTGAAAACGAGGCGGGATAGATGCCGCGTTTCTGGAGGCGGACCATATCACTCCAGGTTTCATCGTGACCCTGTTTGTCATATTCCTCGGTCTCGTCCACCGCTCCCTCCAACACATCGTACGTATAGAGAGGTTCCAGGAGTCGACAAAGTACACATAAGCGGACGTCACCGTCTTTTACGTCAAGCAAGAGACGCCTCCGTCTGGCCTCAATGCGCGGGTTCGTCCGCTGTGCGAGAACGGCCTCCATCTGCCTCCGGGCAAGAGGGTCAAACGTCCCGCAGCCGATGAGGACGATGCACCGCGCTACACCTGGATGCTGTGCCGCGTAGGCCAGTGCGAGCATCGCACCCCAGGAATGGCCAACGAGCGACGGCAGCGAAGTCCGACAGCGCTCCTTCACGACCGAATGAAGGTCATCGATATGGCGCTGCACAGTCAGAGGTGTGTTCCCACGCCTGCGCTGAAACGGTTCAATCACCCTGAAGCGGTCGCTGAGTTCCCGCGCCACCGGCGCGATGGAACCCGGTGCAGCCGGACCGCCGTGTAGTAAGAGGACTTCCGGCCCCTCATCGCCGTACGTGCGGACCGCCAGAGTACGCGAATCACTGAAATCAGGCATCAAATGTGTCCAGGTCGTCTGCTACATGGAGGGTACAGGACATCGGTTTCGCGTGCATTGCGGGGCAATTGAATTTCCGAGACCCGTCAGTACCCGTGATGTGGCACGGAGAGTCAACAGGAAACCCATGCGTCTTGAAACCTTCTCCTCGGCGACAGTCCTCATGCATAATGATTGCATATAGTGCACTGCATGTGGATTACCACGCACGGAGGTGTCACATGGTCTTTAGCGCCAGGTCTTGTGCGCCAGGAGAGTTGACTGGAGGGAAGCTCAAGGCTGACATCGTTGAGGTGCCTCCCCGGCTTTTCCTGTCTCTTTCGGGTGCAGGTGCACCGGACAGAGCTGAGTTCGCGTCTTCAATTGGAGCTCTGTACGGTATCGCGTACGGCCTGAAATTCAGTCGCAAGAGGACAACAGCCGAGGACTTCAAAGTAGGTCCTCTGGTGGGCATTTGGTGGGCGGAAGGCGATACCCTGCCTGTGGACCGGCCCCCCGACAGAGACGCATGGCGTTGGACAGTGCAGCTCGATATGCCCCCGGATGTCATGGAAACGGATGTTGCGGAGATGGTGACGGTCGCTATCGGCAAGAAGGGCGGCAAACTGGAGGGCAGCGTGCATGCGAGCAACGTCGTTCTCGCAAGGTCATCCGCCCAAAGATTCGCCAGGATACTGCACGTCGGGCCGTTCTCTGACGAAATGAGAAGCTTCAACACTATTGGCGCCCTGCTGGAATCGGAGGCGCTACAGGGCGACCGATGGCACATCGAGGTCTATTTGTCCGATCCACAGCGAACCGCTCCCGAGAAGCTGAAGACGGTGCTCTTGACTCCAATCGTCGGGTGAGTGTCCGCAGTGGATGTCGCATCTGTGCTACAGGGCATACAGCGACGTCACTCTCACATACGTACATACGCCCTGCCCATGCCAATCTCTGAGGCAGAGGAAAAGGCAGTGGTGCTGCCAGAACCAGCTGGTGGACATTGCAAGCGGGACACGCATGCTAGTATTGCGCCAGTCAGATATAGCACGGCGGCGTCAGCAGACCCCTTCAGAGACTGAGGTGCCGCGTCGCGTTGATTACACGAGCATCGTTTGGTGAAACAGAGGGCGCTCAGTGATGCGAGCGCCATAGTAGCGTGTGTAGCCACAGGCTTGAGAGGAGATTAACCATGCAGTACCGGAAAGTGCCGAAGAACGGGGACAGACTGTCCGTGCTGGGATACGGGTGTATGCGTTTCCCAACGAGGATCGGCTCCATCAATGAACCGCTTGGCGAGAGACAACTGCTGCATGCAATTGACCGGGGGGTCAACTACCTCGACACGGCCTATCCATACCACGGCGGCCAGAGCGAAACCTTCCTGGGCAAGATGCTTGAAGCGAACAAGCGCAGGGACAGCATCAAGCTTGCTACCAAGCTACCCCACTGGATGGCCAGTTCAAAGGCAGACATGGACAAGCTCCTCGATGAGCAGTTGGCGAGACTGAGGACTGACAGAATCGACTACTACCTCATCCACGCCCTTACGGGCGGACTCTGGGGGATAGCGAAGAAGAACGGTGTCATGGAGTTCATGGATGATGCCCTGAGAAGAGGCAGAATCATCAATGCGGGCTTCTCCTTCCATGGAAGTGCAGAGGAGTTCACATCCATCGTGGATGACTATGATTGGACCTTCTGCCAGATACAGTACAACTACCTTGATGTCCACTATCAGGCAGGGATGGCCGGCCTGAAATACGCGGCCTCGAGGCACCTGGCCGTCGTGGTCATGGAACCGCTTCGGGGAGGAAACCTCGCCAAGACACCACCACCGTCCGTAAGGAATATCTTTGCAGGCGCCACACATACAAGGACGCCGGTAGGATGGGCTTTTGGCTGGCTCTGGAATCAACCCGAGGTCACGGTGGTACTCTCAGGAATGAACAACCTGCAACACATCGATGAGAATCTTGCACTAGCAGAAGAACGGCTACCAGGGACGTTCACCGAAGAGGAAGTGGCGCTTGTCGAGCGGGCCGCCGAGGAATTCAGAGCATCGATGCGAGTGGGATGCACCGGGTGCCAGTACTGCATGCCCTGCCCCGCAGGAGTGAACATTCCAAGCTGTTTCGCGTTCTACAACTCGCGCCACGCCTTCAAAGACCGCTCGGCAAAAGTCTTGTACTTGATGCAAAACGGTGGAGTCAATTCGGATACGCCATCGCTCGCCTCGATGTGCGTCAAGTGTGGGCAATGCCTTGAGAAATGTCCGCAACACCTGCCGATACCTGACCTGCTCGCTGAAGTGGCTGATGATATGGAGGGCATCGCTACAAGGCCGCTCATATGGCTGGGCAAGCGAGCCATGAAGGTCAGGAATAGATAGGCCTGCCCCTCTTCGAGGGTGCACCGCATCCCGTTGGGAAGACCTTCCATGCCGTTTTCCGGGGAATCTGCGGCGCGCCGCTTCACCTTCAGATGGACGCCCCCGCATTCCAGTTCTATCAGCGTTACGGACAGCCAGCCTAGCGGTTCTCATCGCCCTTTGCGCGGAACAACTGACCGCCTTGGATGTCCAGAGTGGTGCCCTCCCCCCGTCGACATGCAGACGTGGACAGTAATCTGGCACGGCATGCCGCCCGGGGGGACGAAGGAATCCGCAAGGTCCGAAAGCTCACCCCCATCCACATCTGGCAACGCAGAACGTGTCCGATGTTGACGTGAAGACTACCGTCACTCTTTGAATTTCCGAATGAGCTTCATGTCTGAGGCAATCCTCTTACTGAAGGCTCGCTCGCCTTTCCTTCTCAGTCGCTCGTTGCTGCGCAGTACGAAAGACTGAGCTTCTGCCAGCATCTTAAGGAAATGCTCCAACCGCTCGACCGGGAGCTCTCCCATCGCAACGGCCTTCCGAACGGCGCACCCCGGTTCGGAATTATGGCTGCAATCACTGAATCGACACTGCACAGACAGTTCAACAATGTCCGAGAAAACCGTGTCGATACCACCCTCATCCAGAAGTGCCAGTTCACGCATCCCCGGCGTGTCCACCAGCAATCCTCCGGAGGGGAGCACCACAAGTTCCCTATGGCTCGTCGTATGTCGTCCAAGGCCGTCATGAGCACCCACTTCACCTGTTGCAAACCGTTCCTCTCCGAGCACCGCGTTCATGAGTGTCGACTTTCCGGCCCCCGAGGAACCCACGAACGCAGCAGTGGTGCCGGTGGTGAGCAGTCCAGTGACGCCCTCCAGCCCCTGCGACCGCAACGCGCTCGTCACGAGCACTCTCAATCCGGGGGAAATCTTCTCGACCTCCGCGACCCGCGAAGCCACGTCATCACACACATCGGCTTTGTTGAGGATCACCATCGGTTCCGCACCACCAGCAAAGATGCGTGCGACATACCGCTGGATGCGACGTATGTTGTAATCGCCGTCCAGTCCGGAGACCACGAACACGATATCTACGTTGGCCGCAACCACCTGACCGCGCTTCTCGCGACCCGCCGCTCCTCGCATGAAGACCGTGCGTCGAGCCAGAAGCGTATCAATGCTCGCGATTTCGTCAGGTTCAGGCAGGGACTTGAGCACAACCCAATCACCGACACCCGGAAACGCATCGTCCTGGAGTTCATGCGCCAGCCGTCCGGACAATTGGCCGACACTCTCACCAGCCTCGGACCAGACTACATAGCCATCCCTGTGCTCAGCGACAATCCTGGCAGGTACGGCATCATTGCAGGGCAACTGCCCCGCGAAGAACGGACCGAAGCCCAAAGAAAGAAGGTCAAACATTATGTCCTCCATGAAGCTCACAAGCCACTACGCTCACCAGGCCACAGGCACGAGCGAAGGTCGAAGCTATGCGGGCCGGGGCGTACGAAATAGCAGTGTGAAGGGAACCCGCGAGATTCGCAATTGACAGCGAGTCGGCTCCCCTACACAAGCTCTGAATGAAGAACACGTACAGTCATGAAACTCTGAATGGCGATTCGATGAGTCGCCGTACACATGATAGACAGATGTCGCGGCATGGTCAAACTCAGCGACGAGGCAATTGCGGACTTTCAGATGTCAGTCAATGGATACACGCCGGCAGGCGCCAGCCCCATATGTGTCCCTCTACCGAACGCAACAGCATCAGATTGTCACAAGAGGATGCTCTTCATACCACGCACGGAAAGTGGTGCATCAGGACAAACCAGGGAAGATGAATCCTAGTGGGACGAACTCCAGCGGACCGCGCACGAAAGTAGAAGGCATATCTTCACAGGAGCGGGGTGGAAAAGTGGCTCCGCAGGTAGGACTCGAACCTACAACCAGACGATTAACAGTCGCCTGCTCTACCATTGAGCTACTGCGGAACGAAAACGCGA
>JAFGFT010000001.1 GCA_016930935.1 Dehalococcoidia bacterium
CAACTCGATACCCAGTATGACCACACCGGCAGCAGCACCACCACCAAACGCGGCCAGAAACATGCTCGTATCCGGCTGCATCTCTACCATTCCTCCATCATTCGCAGAAACGCCCTCTCATGCTCCTCTACCTCGACACATCGATTGTCATACGTGATGTGCGGCATCTGAAGAGATCCCACAGTTACACTACCACCACAACCACCCGCTCTCTCATCAATGTTCGTGCGTGTGCGGCTCAATGCTTACCGCATCCTCATGACCATGTGACATCTTCGAGTAGCACTCATCGCACAATCCCCGCATGACAACATGGGCGAAGCCCACGTGGAACCCACACTTCTCTCTCACGGATTCCTCAACCGGAGAGAACAGGTTGTCATCGAGGTCAACACTCTTGCCGCAGGAGCGGCACACGATATGGTGATGGTGGCCGGCCTCAGCATGGTGATAGATAGAATGGTCACCCAGACGGCTGCGGTATACGCAACCGAGGTCTTCAAGTAATTCGAGCGTGCGGTAGATAGTGGACTTGTTCACGCCTTCCACGCGGGCTTCGACATACTCGATTATCTCGTCCGCCGTGAGGTGCCCATCCGCTTCATGAATGACGTCAAGAATCATCCGCCGCTGAGGCGTCAGCCGATATCCATTCTTCTTGAGTGTGCTGCTACACGTCATGACTCTGCAACCTTTCGCAATCATGCCCAAGCACGACATTTCTGTCAACGGGGTGACGACGGGCATCGACCACAAGAGATTCGGGCCAAGTACCCGCAGGGGCGACTGCCAGATTCCCCCGTGTTGACGACGCCGCAGGAAGCGATTTCATCAAGAAAGAGGGGGTAACTGCGTGCGTGCTTGTTACTACCTGACACGGCTCACTACCCCTCAAACCGTCGTGTGATTCCTAGGACCACTGTCCGCTACCACCCCTTCCGTCCAAAGCTGAACCACTGGACGACCCAGTACCTGGTCATGCTCGCATGCGACGCATTCGCTCGTGTAGACCACCTGCACCATTACCTCGGTCCCATGCCACCAGTCACCACGACGACCTTCCAACATGGTCAGTACTCACACGTCATGTGTCCATTCCTAGCTGGACATACATTGAAGTCGTCATGCGAATACTGGTCTCCATAGTTGTGGCGGCGGGCATAATTGCCTCGGTTCTTCTGTCCGGCTCATCACTTCTGAGTGCAGAAGCGACCGCAGAAGCAACCGTTGTTGAGAGTTCCGCTCCTGTACCCTCCGAAGAGAACGTGTCCGTCGTAATCTCTGAGACCAGCACCTCGGCCGTGGCTGCAACGTCGGGCATCGCGATAACCTCTACGGACCGCGAGGCAGCCACTGGCCGCTGGGGACTTGACCGAATCGCCGTGTCGGCCGCGTGGGACTCCGTCAGTTCATTCCGGCCTGTCCTCGTCGCAGTTCTCGACACTGGTATCGACCCCAACTCCTCCATTGCCAACAGGGTCAAGGCTGGCATCGACTTCACCGGCGGCGGCAACACTGATGACGAACACGGACATGGCACCCACATGACCAGCACAATCGCAGCCATCGCACCGAACGCGAGTTTCATCAATCTGAAGGTAGCCGACGCGCGCGGCCGCTGCGACTCCCTGACGGTTGCCAAGGCGATACGCTGGGCAGCCGACCGCGGGGTTCAGATCATAAACGTGAGCCTTGAAGTAGAGCCGAGCGATGAACTGAGCAGCGCCGTCAGCCACGCATGGCAGATGGGCGCAATCGTGATTGCAGCCGCAGGCAACGGTGGCACCACCACTCCCACCTATCCGGCAGCATATGTGAATGCCATTGCCGTCGCCGGAACCAACCAGAACGACGGCCTCACTGTCATGTCCAACCACGGTGATTGGGTTGACGTTGCAGCTCCCGGCTCCACCATAAACGCTGAGATTCCCGGTGGCGAGTTCGGAAATGAGACAGGAACTTCACCCGCTGCCTCCCATGTTTCAGGCGTTGCGGCTCTGCTCTACGGCGTGGCTCTCGACGTATCTGGAAACGGATTCGTGAACGACGAGGTGCGATCCGCCATTGAAGAAAACGCCATGCCTGTAGCCATAGACGGCCTCGGCAGCGGTATCGTCAATGCATCCACCTCAGTGCTGGCGATAGCAGCCTGAGTAATCATCACGCTCCTCTCAGATTCATTCCACTATCCTCACGGACACACCGCTCGCGGTTTGACATCAGCTATTCAAGATTGCACCATAGTCATTAGTTGTTCAGAGCATGGCATGCCGTTCTCTTCAATAACGGTGGCCCACACTTACGCCGCCAGGCTCGTTGCTGACTGAGAGTCGTGCACCAGAAGAAGCTGCCACCTGAGAATATCCCTCTCTCACAATGGGCCAATCCGCTATTGCGGCGATTGGCAGCATCTCTTGCCCATGTCATCCCTCCGAAAGCGAACGGCCCATCACGTCCCCTCAACCTTCTGTGCATCAGCTTCGTCGCATGTGCACTTCTGGGGACCTTCCTCGTGACGCCCTCTGCCGACGAGCTATCTGGAAACGCAGATGCGACGACACAGGTGCGGCTGCATCTGCCAAGTGTGCTCCTGCACCTCGACTGGATACCGGCGCCGATGGCAGATGAATCCGATTGCTCGGGAGTATCATCCGTCGCCTCCTCCAAACATTGTTACACTCCTAAGGACATTCAGCGCGTGAACCAGCTATGGGGAGCTGAGAGAATCCATACCGTGGCCGCGTGGCAGACAGCAGGACCGCTGTGTCCAGTGTTGGTCGCCATTCTTGACACTGGAATCGACACGAGCAACAGTCTTCTCAAGGCTCGCGAGAAGGATAGTATCGTTCTCGCAGGGTCTTCAGGACCGACAGATCTGTACGGACATGGAACGCATATCGCAGGAACGGTCGCCTGCATTGCACCAGGCGCGCAACTGCTGAACGTGAAGGTAGCTGACGACCGTGGCTACTGCGATTCTTCGACTGTTGCCCTCGGCATCAGGCATGCCGTGAGCAGGGGAGCCGCCGTCATCAACCTCAGTCTTGAAGTCGAACACTCTCCCGAACTCGAGAGTGCAATCCGTCATGCGTGGCGGGAAGGAGCGGTTGTGGTCGCGGCAGCGGGGAACCACGTTCCTGCCGCACGTGGGACACTTTCTCCAGACGGTGACGCCGCCACATCCGACGCGGAACTTGTAGCGGAATCAACACTTCCCCTGCCCTGTTCGACCATGTGCACACTCAATACTCCCAACGGACGAAAGCCCGAACACAACGTGTACCCTGCGTCATACGTCGATACGATTGCCGTGACCGGAACCATGCAGGATGACAGTCTTGCTCCCTCTTCGAATCGCGCGAGCTGGGTCGACGTTGCCGCCCCGGGATTCAGAATACCGGGCTATCTTCCGGGTGAGACCTGTGGATATCTGACAGGCACATCGACCGCCGCCGCTCACGTATCGGGAGTAGCTGCCTTACTCTGCGGCATGGTCATCGACTCATCGGGCAATGGCTTCGTGAACGACGAGGTCAGGTTTGCAGTCGAGACGAGTTGCACTCCGTTGCCTGTGGACAATATCGGACATGGATTGCTCGATGCACGTGCGGCTGTGGACATACTCCGTGCATTGAATGCGGCAGCCTGAGCGTGGGCGCGGCAGTCCACAGAACCAGCTCGTCCTATTGACACATCTCTCTCTACAAAGGCACTATCTTGTTACAGCAGCGGCAATCGTCTTCCGGCATCCGCATGATGCAAGTAGATACGGTGCCGTGCTTCGAGTCCTCGTCGGGATTGCCCCGGCACCCGCTCCCATAGCATCCACTACGCTTCAAGAGCACCATGCGCACTATCGGGCGAGTAATACTGAGAGGCCGCTTCTTCTTTCTGGCAGCAATCGCTGCACTGACAGTGGTGTTCGCACTGGCACTTGACACTCTTGAGACCAGGGACGACGAATCCACATGGATGTCCGCAGACAACCAGGCCCGCATCGAGTATGACCGTTTCAAGGAGTTGTTCGGCCTTGAGAGATTCATCGTTGTCGCGTACGAGTCAGCGAACCCGTTCCAGAAAGAGGAGATAGAGTATCTCGCTCATCTGACTGACAAACTTGGTGAACTGCCCTACATCGAGGATTCGGTCAGCCTCTCCTCCATCGAAGACACCATCCTCACAAGCGCAGGGTGTTTCAGCCAGAAGTTTCTGCGCCCTTCCGATGCACCACATACAGAGGCACAGTGCTGTAGCCTTGACTCTCGCATAGCAGGCAATCCCTTTGTGGAAGGAACCCTCATATCAGGTGACAGACAGACGCTGGGAATTGTATTGGAAATCCAGGGAGACATGTCTTCGGATGTCTACTCAGCGACTACGCACGCGCTGGAGCAGAAACTCGACGAGGAACACAGGCAGACAGGCAGGCACTTCTACTATGGCGGAGCGCCGGTATATGACACGATGGTCAATGATGTCCTGGACCGCGACATCAGCCTCTTCATGCCGCTTACGTTGCTTCTCTCAAGCATCATGCTGTTCCTGATATTCAGAAGCTGGCGCTGCGTCGTTCTACCACTCCTTGCAGTCATCATCGGTATGGTGTGGACCTTCGGACTCAAGGCTCTCATCGGTTCCCCTGTCACTCCCGTGTCCACGACACTGATTGCGCTCATCACCATCATCGGAGTCGCAAACTCAGTCCACTTCATCTCTCACTACCGCATCGAATTGTCCCGCAATGACAGCAGCGAAAAGGCAATGCTGACTACGTTCGCCCTTGCAGGAACGCCCTGTTTCCTGACCGCGATGACGACCGCCGTCGGCTTCGGTTCGCTTGTCATCAGCAATATCCCTCTCATCCGTCATCTCGGCGCCTTTGCAGCCTTCGGTATCTTGAGCACCTTTCTTCTCACTATGGTGCTCCTGCCCGTCGGTCTGCAGAAGGCAACGATACGCCACGACCAGACACAACACCGATCGAAGACATGGGCAACCTTCGGCAGGTTTGCAATTGAGCACTCCAGAGTGCTTATCGTACTGTGCGCTCTCTTCTCCATCGCAATCTCCTTCGGGGGATTGCGCATCCAGGTGGAGCCATCCATGACGGAATACCTGAAAACGAGTTCACCAGTGAGGCAGGCAGCCGACTTCTTCGACGTCAAACTCTCCGGCTCGTCGAGCATCGAGCTTCTCATCGAGGGACCACCAGGTTCTTTCGAGACCACCGAGGCGGTACGGATGCTGGACCATCTCCAGTCCTCTGTGGAGAATCACGCCTACGTATCCCAGTCTTACTCCATCGTCGATTACATCAAGTCAGTGAGCAGCGGAGAATTACCCCAGTCGGATGCGCAGGTTCGAAGAGCACTGAGCATCCTGGAGAAAGCGGACGGTGTCGACATGGGAGAGTACTACATACAGGATAACGTGGACTCAACGCGAGTCTCAATCAGGACGAAGCAGATGCAGCTGCCGGAGCGCGATGCGGTCATAACCGACATCGAGGACTTCGCGAACCGCAAAATGCTGGGATTCCAGGTCACTGTTACGGGTGCAGACGGCCTCACAGACAAGATTACCATCGACGTGGTGAACACCCAGATATACAGCCTGATGATAGCAATCGTGGTGATACTCGGAATGATGCTCGTCTTCTTCGGCCCCCGGGGCGCACTTGCCGCCATTTTGCCCAACGCCATACCTATCGC
Source organism: Dehalococcoidia bacterium (assembly GCA_016930935.1). Lineage (GTDB taxonomy): Bacteria > Chloroflexota > Dehalococcoidia > GIF9 > AB-539-J10 > SKVJ01. The sequence goes on from JAFGFT010000001.1 coordinate 5,712, forward strand.
ACTGCTCTTCGGCTTCATGGGACTCGCCGGTTTCGAGCTGAATATCGCTACAATCACGGTAGCCGCCATCTGCATGGGACTCGTTGTGGACGACACCATCCATTATTTCGCCCATTTCCGGAGGCTTGTGCTGACGACAGCAGATCGAAAGATCGCCGCTCAGGAGGCACTCAACGAGGTCGGAGGCGCGCTCGCCATCACCACTCTTACTCTGGTTCTCGGCTTCTCCGTCTTCATGCTGTCCGAGTCAGCGTTCCTGATGCAGTTCGGCTTTCTTGCGGTAGGAGCGCTTATCGTCGCGTTCGTGGCAGACATCACGGTCAGTCCGGCAATCCTCTCCAGTTTCGACGTATTCAAGCCAGGGAAAGGGTCGAAAAGTGGCCCTGCCGCATAGGATTGAGCAGCTAGCACTCAGGAAACCGCACCACGAGGCCCTGTGCTCAACTTCTTCACTACGAGAGTAGGATCTCAGACGGAATGGAACCTTCCTCCAGCATTGCATCGACCGATGCCTCAAAAGCAGCCAGTGTGATGTCCACATCCCTTTGCGTGTGCGCCGCGGAGAATACGTACATGGCGCCATGGAAAGCAGCGATGCCCCGCTGAAGGAGGTGTAGCCCAAATCGTTCACTGACCGGCAGGAATTGCCTGTCCATTATCGTCCCCGGGTCGGTTGATGGCGCCATGAAGTCGAGGCTGTCAGGCTCCCGCTCTATCGGCCCCATGTAGAGATGAACAATGCTCCTGCTGTAGAGCCGTGCGCTCACGCGTTTTCGAATGAGCACCTCATTGCCACCGTCGCGAAAGCGCCGGGCCATCTCTCTCGCCTTTCGCTGTGGTTCTCCGTCCAGATACAGACTGCACGCAGCCACTCCTGCGGCAGCGGAGAGCGGGTTCGCGTTCCATGTGCCGGCGTGGATGATTCGTTTGTCCGGTGTAGTCCGTGGGTCAAGTGCCGAAAGGACATCCTCCCGTCCGACAATCGCTCCCACAGGCAATCCTCCACCGGCGCACTTGCCGATGGTTGAAAGGTCCGGCCTCACGCCAGCCAACGCCTGCCAACCACCCGGTGCATCACGAAAACCGGTGACCACCTCATCGACGCAGTAGAGTGTACCGTTCTGCCTCGCCATCTCCGGCAGCAGTCGCTGGAAGTCCAGATCCATCGGCACCTGTCCTGCCATGTGACCACCACCACCCTCCGAAAGGACCAACGCATACTCTCCGGTGCGAAGCGCCGCTTCAGCCGCTGCACGAGCACCAAAAGGAACAACCGTCACTTCCTCAGAAAGACACCCCGGGGCTCCCTGATATATCAGTTCGTCCGCCCACCCATGGTAGTTCTCCGCAAATCTCAGTACCTTGCGGCGACCCGTGAACACACGGGCGAGACGGATAGCCATCATATTGGCCTCCTGCCCTGACGCGCAGAATTCAACACGTTCTGCAACCGGCATCATCCGGGAGATGAGTTGCGCCCAATGGACTTCCATCTCATGGCTCTCTCCAAAGTGCAACCCCTCCGATGCCTGTTCCCTGATTGCTCTTACGACAGCAGGGTGGCCATGTCCAAGAATGAGAGCACCGTGGCCCATGATGTAGTCGATGTATTCGTTACCGTCTACGTCCCACTTGCGCGAACCCTGAGCATGCGTGATATAGGGACGGAAGGGCTCCATGACACGCGCGACATGAGTCGCACCGTCCGCAGCGAACTCCTGGACTGCTTCTTCATGCAGCGCAGCAGACCGCTGATGTGTTTCAAGATACGTGGTGGTGAGAGAGTCGTTCACTGTCTTTTCAGTCTCCTTGGCTACAGTTGCAGGTCACACAGCACCATTTGCCGCGTACCATTCAGACTATCATGTGCGGCACGTCATCCGCATCTTGTTCTCCCGGGTGGAGCCTGCCAACCTCAACACCTGAACCAGACATATCTCTGTTCACACCTTTGTGGACAACACTGAACCTGTTCACGAATGGTACATCTCCATGATTGCGCACAACTCTGTGGATAAGTCCCTCTCAAACAGATGCAGGAATGCGTTTTGACGAGGACAAGTTGCTGCGCTATCGTTGCGGGCAAGTGGCGCCAGAGAGCCACACAGGAGGAAGCAGCGATGGATATGGCTATGGCGGTCCTGCACCAGTTCTGGCACTACCTGCAGGAGGTGCTGCCCTACCTCGCGCTTGGCTTCCTGCTGAGCGGACTCATCCAGGTGTACGTGCCCTCCAACTGGGTAGCCAGACACCTCGGCGGTACGGGATTGAAACCGATTCTCTTCGCCACACTCGCTGGAACTGCACTGCCTATCTGCTGTATCGGCTCACTGCCGGTGGCCGTCAGCCTGCACGACAAAGGCGCACGACTCGGCCCGGTGCTCGCCTTCCTTGTTGCCACGCCTGCGACCTCGGTCTCCGCGTTGCTCGTAGTATATGGACTGCTCGGCCTCCAGTTTGCGATATTCATCTTCATCGCAGTCATCCTTCTTGGCCTCATCATGGGCTTCGTCGGCAATCACATCACCGTCTCACGGCCCGCCCCTGAGAAGCCCGGGGAGAAGGCCATCGACCCCGTATGCGGCATGGACGTCGACTGTGGCAAGCCAAATGTGGTCAGCACGGAACATCAGGGCACCACGTTCTACTTCTGCTGCGACCTGTGCCGTCAGAAGTTCACCAAATCACCAGGGAAGTACCCCGCAGCCTGTGCGCAGGAGTCCTGTGCCCTCAAACCCACCACTGGTAGCAAGATGGCGCAGATGCTGCGGCATGCGTTCGTCACCATGCCCCGGAACATAGGCCCTGAAATACTGCTTGGTCTCGTACTGGCGGCCCTTGTCGCAGCCATCTCTCCCATCGGTCGTTTCGTGGGTGACTACCTTGCCGGCGGGGCAGCGTACGCCGTCGCCATTCCAGTCGGCATCCTGATGTATACCTGCTCAACAGCGAGTGTCCCCTTTGTGCACGCGCTCATTATGCAAGGCATGAACGCAGGTGCAGGCATGTCGCTGCTCATTGTGGGACCTGTGACAAGCTGGAGCACCATCCTCGTGCTGCGCAAGGAGTTCGGAGGCCGTACGCTCACCATCTACCTGGTCATCATCAGCCTATTGTCACTGGCAGCGGGTATCATCTACACCCTGATGTAGCTGCACTGCGAGAGTGTCTTTACGCACGCGACCAACAGGGGTACTATCAAACCTGTGAGGAAGCACAGGCTCGTCGCCTTCTTTCTGCTGACGTTCGGCATCTCCTGGGGAATCCCCGGCTTCCTTCTTCTCATCTCGTACTTGACAGGTTCTTTCGAAGTCTCGCTACAGAGATTCTCCCCCCTCTCATATCTCTCAATCTGGGCACCTGCCATCTCTGCCTTCACGGTACTCGCAGTGGGCGGGGGCGGTACGGCAGTGCGTGCGTATCTTCGCAGGCTCCTGCACTTCCGGTTCGCGTGGTACTGGTATGTCGCGGTACTTGCAGGACTCCCGCTCCTCAAGTTGCTCGCGTCGGCCCTTGCCAGTACGACCGGACAGCCGGGAATAGTCACCCCAACCGTCTCCGCAGGCGCCTTCCTCATCTCAGCAATGCTTGTAGCCACACAGGGCCCAATGGAGGAACTCGGCTGGCGCGGATTCGCGCTCCCTTTGCTGCAGAGGCGTTTCAATGGACTCGTCGCTTCTCTCATACTGGGAGTCATCTGGTCGCTGTGGCACGTCCCCGCTTTCTTCATGGAATCGGTGATGACGGGCTCAATGGCAGGAGAGCTGATTCCAGCGCTGGTACGGTTCTTCGCAGGTACTGTCGCACTGACCATCACGATGACAGTCGTCTACAACGGCTCAGGCGGCAGTATTCCACTGCTCTTCATCTTTCACTGGCTTGAGAACCTCGCCTATCCGTGGGAGTCGGCAGCCGGCATCTCATATATGAACACCGTCATCACGATCACAGTAGCCGCGATTCTTATCTTCACGTTGAGCCGCAGGTATCTCGGACGACAAAATCTTTACACGGACGTAACGCCCGGTGTGCCAGAACTCGGGTAGCCCCAATCCTTCCGCAGGGATGTTCATAGCAGTCAGGATGGGCAATCAGGAATTCCACAGGCCAGGGATTCGCTCGATAGTCCGCGGGGAGAGCGGCCGCTCAAACAGATGCATCGGGGGTTCATCAGGCAACCAGCGATTCACACCCTACACGTGGCAGAAACGTGTTCCCCTTTCCGACTCGAGACACATCAGGGATGAAGATTCTCTGGCACTATTGTTGGTTGAACCCGCAATACTTCACCTTCCCTTTCCTGCGACTCGTGCATTTGTCTGCGCATAGAAACCTGTAAATCAAGTTGACAGACCAAAACTACGTTGCTACGTTGCCTGTCGGGAGGGCTCTGGTGTCGCCTGCAGCATCTCCGCTGTTGGACCCGATACCGACACCAGACCCTACTCTTTTTTGCCTTGTTTCACTTCAACATCTCGCATTCTCGCCCTCAAGGCACCCGTTGCTCCGCGTGGTACACCATGCTAGAGTGCCATCCTCACGGGACACCTATCCGACAACAACGCAGGAGGAGAAGACCAGTGGAACTTGAACCGATAGCGATTCCCGGTGCACCGAAACCCATCGCCCCTTTCTCGCCCGCAATCAGAGCCGCAGGATTTCTGTTCATATCAGGTCAGTTGCCCATCGATCTCACTGGAGCCATGCCCGAGGGCATCGCTGCTCAGACGCGCCAGTGCATGGAGAATCTCAAGGCCCTGCTCGCTGCCGCCGGAACTGCGTTCGACAAAGTCGTGAAGTGCACCGTATTCATCACGAACATGGATGAGTTCGGCGAGATGAACGCGGTCTACGCACAGTACGTTGGTGCGGTACCTCCGGCGCGCGCGTGCGTCGAGGTATCTCGTCTCGCAAGGAACGCTCTTGTCGAGATTGAAGCAATCGCGCTGGTCTGACGGTACACGGATACGCTAGCTTTTCAGCGTGCCTCCCACGCCTGCTCCGATACCGATCCCGAGGGGAACCGCTACCTCCTCCAGGACCCTGGTGACGGCGGTCTTCAGGGACTTCTTCTGCTGGCTGGATATGTGGTACCTCGTCTTCACCAGTCGGGCAATCGCAGTCGCAAGGTCCATCTGCATGTCGATACGTTCGGGCGACTGTTCAACCAGTTCGCGCAGCCTGATGCGTAGAAGCGATATCTCGCCATCGATGCCCTCCACTCCCGCCGCTTCCAGCAACTGAGGTCTCTCTGCCTCGCTCAGGGCACGCACATAGAAGTTGCCTCCGTTTTCGGCAGAGTCCTTTTTCACTCTACGCCTGGCCATCGTTCATGCGCTCCTTCTCAACCATCCCGGCGTGTATGCAGGAGGAAGACGGCAACCAATGTGAGCACGTCCTGTGCTGAGACTCCTGAAGATGCGTCCTGAACACTCCGTACACGAGCCGATAGGCAGCAAGTTCGTATTCTCCACCTTCTATGAGTTCCTTCAACGTGTTCAATCAACCTCCTCTCCAACACCTTGAGTTCCGTTGCTCCATACTCCTGCGATACTTCGCCCGCGTCACAAATGCCAGCCATCCCCTCGATGAGAGGAAATTTCATATACTATTAGTATATCTCATCGACGCAGTCGCATCGATTCGTCAGATGCAATGTCATACAAGCAGAGAGACGTGACTACATGGTAATGCTATGATTGGGACTGGGCAGGGAGGCAGATTCATGGCATCGCTGGGAACCACCACAGCTGCGGCACTGCTACTCGGGATGCTTATTCTCGCATTCATTGCGGTGAACGCCCACGGCAGGATTGCAGCTCTAGGCTGGGTACAGACGCCCTATCCACCAGGCACGCTGGTAGATGCAAACGGCACCCGCCTGTACGTAAGGGTGAAGGGAAAGGGCGGCCCCCCAATCATCATCGAGCCGGCGCTGGGAAGACCAGGAGCGGAGTGGTGGGCCATTCAGGACCAGTTGGCCGAACTCACCACGGTCATCACCTATGACAGGGCAGGATATGGGTGGAGTCGCTCCGGTAGGTACCCAAGGACGAGCCGACAGATAGCCACAGAGCTACACTCTGTGCTCCAGAACACCCACATCAGTGGCCCCTACGTACTGCTTGGACATGCACAAGGAGGGCTCTACCTCCAGCTTTTCGGCAGACTGTTCCCTGGAGAAGTTGCTGGTGCCGTGTTCCTTGACCCTGTCTCCTCCGACGACCAGCGATTCAAGTCAGAGCTGCCACCATCTGTCTACGAGGCAACTGGCCTCGACAAGACTCCCCTGCTCAGGAAATTGAATGCACTTGGTCGCCTCGGCCTTGTGCGCATCCTGAGGTCGGCTTTCCAGGCAAGGCTGCTTTCGCAGTACAAGTCTCTGCCGGACAATATGATTGAGATTATCTGGCAGCATTTCACACTGCGCAAAGCGCAGAAAGCAATGCTCGATGAGTACATGCAAAACGACACTCCTGCCAATTCTTCCGAGGTCCGTGCTGCAGGAACGTTCCCGCCCGTGCCCATCAAGATACTGTTCCATTCACCGCAATTGATGGTGCAGCACATGGTCACAGCAAAGGGCCTGCAGCGTGATGACGCAGAAGATGTGGAAGGACTGTGGGAGCAGCTCGTTCGAGCCTATCTGAAGCTATCTCCACATGGAGAATGGATAGTGGCACACAAGAGTGGCCACAACATCCATTTCGACCAGCCGGACCTCGTCATCGATGAGATGCAGCAGATGATTCAGTCACTCAGGGGGACGGAATCCGCATCCTCCACTTCAACCTGATGCCCTTTCTCCAGTGGCGCCGTCTCAACACATGTGAATCCTGCCGGCGATTTCTGGTGTAGAAGTCAGACGATCCTCAGCAGTTGAAGGTCTTCCGTGGTGTTTCCCGCGTACCGTGCGTCCCGTTGTGCTGCATTTCGTCTCGCTGCATTTCCCCATGGAGGCCACCCTCGTCATATGCTCGTTCTCTCCCTCCAGTTTTGTCGGGTGGCCTCCACAGTTCCTGCACAAGCAGCATGTAGCAACACGGTCACTGAGGCAACTAACTGCACTTCACCAGAGCTAACACCTGTTCGCGAAGATGGTCACAGGACCCGGGAAGGGACAGGCAGGCATCTCCACGAACAGAATACAGGGCGATTGCATCATCTTGTACAGGGTGCACCGCGTCTGAGGATGAATCCCAGGAATCACAGGGACGTTCAGTACCTTTGAGCTATGGACGGCATCACATTGCTGCGCTACATTCGACGGGTGCAATCTCTGCACAACGGGGAGACTCAGCGCAATGCCACATCAGTCACGTCTACTTAGCACTACCGAGGCGGCCAGGTACCTTGCGGTACACGCAAACACCGTGCGAAGATGGGAGACACAAGGATTGCTCCAGGCCTATCGGCTCGGCACACGGGGCGATCGACGCTTCACCCGCAAAGAACTCGACCGTTTCCTGAGGGCTTCGGCAGAAGGAACCTCACTGTGAACCACCGCTCCACAGGAGAGTGATACCCTCTCAGTCTCTTCAAGCGCCACCGGTTCGTTTCTGCATTACGTCCAACACCACGTCGTTGGTTGCAGTCATGCCAGGGTTACTGACAAGCCCCATGTTGTGTATGGTCTCCTCCACGGAATCGCCCACAACACCAGTCCGAGAGGGAATCCCTATGCCCTCACGCGCGAGCAATGCAGCTGTCACTCCCACCATCGCTCCGGTAGCAGACTTTGAGGCACAACTCAGGTTGCCTCCATCACAAATCATCCCCGTGATGCTGGCAGCGACATTCTCAACAGCCTGCGCAATCGCCTCGTCATTTCCGCCCAGCAGGTAGGCAACACCCGCGCTGGCTCCAGAACCACCCGCCACAGCGCACCCACACATGGCGGAGAGCCTCCCCGTTTGGCGCTTGACGTAGATAGTGACCAGGCAGCTCAAGGCAAGAGCCCGCGCCAGTTCATCTCGTGAAATGTTCCGCTCATGGGCCACCGCCACGAGCGGCAAAGTGGCGATTATGCCGTGACTTCCACTTCCTGCCACACTCAGTGCGGGAAGCTGTGCGCCTCCCATCCGCGCATCCACAGCCGCAGCCGTCATCCGCTCGGCCACACGAACCATGTCATCTGCCAGTATTCCCTTTTCCACTAGCGAGGCCAGCGTTTTTCCCACCCCCGCTCCCCAGTCCGATGAGAGGCCCGCTTCGGCAAGTCTTTCGTTGAGCTGCACGCCGTCGAGAAGGAATCCAACGTCCTCATAGGGAACCTGACGCACGAACCCAACTATGTCCGCGAAGCATCGATCCTCAGGCCACTGCACACGGCCTAGTCCGTTCTCCTCTTGAAAGTGAGGTTCAACAACACCGTTGATTTCAATTTCCACCACGTTGTCGTGCCGCCGTTCGATGAGACACCGCGCGCTTCCCCTATCCGTTTCCACCACAGCACTCACATGGATACCCTCAAACGCTCGATTCAGAGAGACCGTCACCATGCCTGCGGCCACAAGTGCCGCCGTCCTCTCCTCGTCCGCGTGCGCAACATCGCCAAGAACCTCCAGTCCGAGCGAGGCGTTACCCCCCACAATGCCAAGCGCAGCTGCAGCCTCAAGCCCCTGCATACAAGAACCAGGGATGATGCACTCCAATCCATTCTTGTAGACACCCCGATCTGCCTCCACCACGACGCGAGTGAGTTCTCCCCCCACCTTTTCGTACGCCGTTCGGCAGGCGAGCGCCACTGCCACCGGCTCGGTACATCCCGTTGCAGGAACGATCTCTGATTTCAGAACGGCAATCAGTTCATCCATTGCGCAATAGCTCCTTCGCAGAATCCGCGCCAATCATAGCACCGCTCCAGACTTGAAATGAACGCTCGCCGGGGCAGCGTGCCGCAATCGCGGGGCACGCCAGTAGCAGGAAACAGATTGTTCCACTGCGTCACACGGGAGTATTCGCCCGGACGCACTTGAAATGCCCCCACCGCAATGATAGTGTGCCGCATGCGGTCGCCATGGGAGGAACTCGAACCAGCCACGCATGCGCTTGTCGAGAGACGACATCACGCAGTGCGTAGAGTAGAGCAGTTTGCAGACGGCGTCTTCGCCGTCGCACTGATACTCATGATTCTCCACCTGTCTGTTCCGCAGCTCACACAACCTCCAACCGAGGCGGCATTGCGGCGCTCATTGCTGGAGATGTGGCCGACGTTCTTCGCCTACGCGCTCAGCTTCGTCATTCTATTCATGTATTGGGTGCTGCACCATTTCCAGTTTCACTATTTCACGCGTGCAAGCGGAGGACTCATCTGGCTGACAGGACTCATGCTCGCATTTGTGGCACTTCTGCCATTCTCAACCGCGCTCGTCAGCGACTACGCGATGACGAGGACAGCGATGCTCTTCTACGAAGGAGATATCTTTGCCATCCAGTTTCTGCTAGCTCGCTCGTGGACGCACGCGACAGGAAGTGGGCTGCTCTTCGGAAGTGATATCCCACCTCACGTCGTGCAACGCATGAAGTTGGCTCTTCGAATCGGTGTCTTCTACGTGCTTTTCACCATGGGGCTCGTTTTCATAAGCCCCCTCCTGAGTATGAGCATGCTTGCCGCGCTGTGCATCTACTACGTGGTCCTCACCGCACGCGGAGGCTATACCCTCGATCTGATGCGGCGACGCCCGCCAGAAAGCCTCTAGCCCGCCGTCGTGCTACGCGTCTGCGGAGTCCAACGCCGAACGCAGAGTGCGCACGAAGAGGGCTACCTCCTCAAATGAGTCGTCCTGTTCCACAAGCTTCAGTATCCTGCTACCAACAATCACGCCATCGGCAACTTTCGCGACACGTACCGCCTGTTCAGGCGAGGAAATGCCGAAGCCCACGCACAAGGGTTGCTTCGCCACCGCACGTACCCTGTCGACAAAGTCCTCCAACCCATCGTGAATCGACGCACGCGCACCGGTCACGCCCGCGAGCGAAACCATGTAGATGAAACCTCGCGACCTTTCGGCAACGAGCCTGATGCGTTCCTCGGTCGCCGTCGGTGCCAGAAGATAGATGAGGTCTACGCCATGTGCAGATGACACCATTTCGAGTTCGCCCCCCTCATCCGGCGGCAGGTCAGGCACAATCAGTCCACTCACGCCGGCCTCAGCACATGCACCACAGAAGGCGTCCAACCCCTTCTTCAGCATGGGGTTGTAGTAGCTCATGAACACGAGGGGAATATCAACTTCACTGCTGAGTTGCCTGGCAACGTCAATGCACACATCTGGAGTGACGCCGTTCAGCAATGCCTCATGGCTCGTCTTCTGTATCGTGGCGCCATCCGCCATAGGATCCGAAAAGGGTATGCCCAGCTCTACAATGTCACAGCCACTGCGAGCCAGCAGGGGCACGAGCTTCAGCGTTGCCTCGACACTCGGGTAGCCCACAGTCACATACGCGATGAGCGCAGTCTGCCGCGAGGTGTTGAACACGTCTGCAAGTCTGGTCACAGGGCACCTCCCATTGCATCGACCACGATGTCCATGTCTTTGTCTCCTCGTCCACTGACATTCACAACCATGACGTCATTGCGACTGCATGTTCGCGCGAGTGCTGCTGCATGCGCCACTGCGTGCGCGGATTCAAGCGCAGGGGTGATGCCTTCCATCCTGCAGAGTAGCTTGAATCCCTCCAGCGCTTCTGCATCATCCACTGCCACATAGGTAGCCCGTCCCGTATCTTTGAGCCAACTGTGCTCGGGGCCAACGCCAGGGTAGTCAAGCCCCGCAGACACACTGTGCGTCTCCATTATCTGCCCGTGTTCATCCTGGAGCAGGTAGGATTTCGCCCCGTGCAACACTCCAATGGTGCCCACGGACAGTGGTGCCGCGTGCTTCCCTGTCGCAAGGCCCTTTCCACCTGCCTCGACTCCAATCAGCTTCACTCCCTCATCGTCGACAAACGGATAGAACATCCCCATCGCGTTGCTGCCGCCACCAACACACGCCACGACGTAGTCGGGAAGCCGTCCAATCCGCTCCGTAATCTGCCGGCGCGTTTCAATGCCAATCACTGACTGGAAGTCCCGGACCATTGCGGGGTACGGCGCGGGGCCCACCACCGAACCAAGCAGGTAGTGGGTGGTTGCAACGTTCGTCACCCAGTCACGTATCGCCTCATTGATGGCATCCTTCAATGTGCGTGCGCCGGAGGCGACGGGCACCACTTGCGCACCCATGAGCTTCATGCGGAATACGTTGAGCGCCTGACGGCGTATGTCTTCTTCGCCCATGTAGACGATGCACTCAAGTCCCAGTTTCGCGCACACCGCGGCAGTTGCCACACCGTGCTGCCCGGCACCCGTCTCTGCAACGATGCGCCGCTTGCCCATCCGCTGTGCCAGGAGCGCCTGACCAACGGCGTTGTTTATCTTATGCGCTCCGGTATGAGCAAGATCCTCCCGCTTGAGATACACCTGTGCTCCACCACAATGCTCCGTGAGTCGTTCCGCAAAGGTCAGTGGAGTCTCACGGCCAACGTAGTCCCTTGACAGCGCGTCGAGTTCCGCCCTGAACCGAATGTCGGCCATAGCCTCCTTGTAGGCCTCTGCAAGCTCGTCGAGTGCGGGGACCAGCGTCTCCGGCACGAAACGCCCTCCATGCCCGCCGAAATACCCTCTCTCGTCAGGAAGTATCGTCGTCTGCATATCAATTCTCCTGTCCAGCCATTCGTGCTTCATCCACGAAGGCCCTGATAAGTGATTCATCTTTGATGCCGTTGCGCTCAACGCCAGAGGAGACGTCCACTCCTGCCGGGTTGACCTCCCGTACAAGTCTGCCTACATTGTCCGGCGAAAGCCCTCCCGCAACCATGAAGGGGTGGTGAGACAGGACCGCGCGTGCCAGCGCCCAGTCGAAGGTACGCCCAGTGCCGCCATAGACTCCCTTGCCCCCCGTATCCAGCAGAAAGATGTCCGCTGACCCGGTCCGCGCATCTTGCTGTGCGGTCACAATTCTCTCTATGTCCTCGATTGTGGTCAGAGTCGACACGTGCACACTTCGAATGATAGGCCGTTCGACTCCGCTGCAGTATTCGGCAGTTTCGTCACCGCTGAGCTGCACGAAGTCCAGCCCGCAGAGTTCTGCGGTGTCATTCACGAAGCGCAGCGGCGAGTTGACGAACACGCCTACCACCTTCGGCCGCGCAGACATCGCATCAAGCACCCGTGTGATTTCCCGCGCACGCTGAGGTGAGACACGACGTCTGCTTTCAGCGAACACCAGGCCGGCGTAGTCGGCACCTGCCGCTGCGACTGCAAGGAGGTGCGATTCCTCAGTCAGTCCGCATATTTTGACTGTTAGGCCATGCATTGCAGTTCCTCCAACTTGGCGCCAACATCGTCAGCGGTCATCAGTGCCTCCCCGACAAGCACCGCGTCGACGCCCACAGCACGCAATCGCTCAACGTCATCACGTCCATGGATACCACTCTCCGACACGACTATGTAGCTGGCGGGGATGCGCGGACGAAGTTGTTCAAACGTCTTCAGGTCCACTTCAAACGTTTGAAGGTCCCTGTTGTTGATACCGATAATGAGCGCCCCGCTTTCCAGCGCCCTGTCCAGTTCCGAATCGTTGTGCACTTCAACAAGGCAGTACATTCCAAGTTCGTGACTGAGTTGCAGGAGTTCGCGAAGCAAGCGACTGTCCAGGAGAGCAACGATAAGCAGGATGCAGTCCGCGCCAAATGCTCGTGCTTCAAAGACCTGGTACGGGTCAACGATGAAGTCTTTTCTGAGTATTGGCGGCCGGTCATCGCCCAGCGCTTGGACAACCCTCTGAAGGATGCCCAGGCTCCCGCCGAAGTAGCGTGGCTCCGTAAGAATCGAAATCGCCGAGGCTCCACTCGCTACGTACGTTGAAGCCAGCTTGACGGGTTGGAAACGGTGATTGAAGACCCCCCTGGAAGGAGATGATTTCTTGATTTCCGCGATAACACTTACACCGTTGCCACGTAGCGCATGTGCGAGGTTAAGCGCGGGCTCACGAAGGCGCGCAGCACGTTCAACCTCGGGCAAAGGGTGCATCAGCTTGTGTCGTTCCAGCGCAGCGGTGTTCTCTGCCACTATCTTGTCAAGAATCGTCATGCCACCACCCCACAACGGCAACTGAACTCCGCGAGAGAGTCGAGCTTCTTCAATGCCCTCCCACTATCAATCGAATGGAACGCCATTTCAGCGCCTTCGCGCAGAGTCCGCGCGGCACCGGCGACCATCAGTCCCGCCGCTGCGTTCATCACAACCACATCGCGGCACGGGCCACGTCGTCGCCCTACCAAGACGTCGCGGAGCAAGGCAGCGTTGTCCCTGGCCGTCCCACCTGCAAGTTCCTCCCGCTCTGTCGGCTTCAAACCAAAGTCACCAGGAACAACTGAATAGGTTTTCATCCGCCCGTAGTTAAGCTCACAGATGATGGTCTTCCCGGACGGTGATATCTCGTCCAGTCCATCCTCACCATGGACAACCATCGCCCGCTGGAAGCCAAGACGATGCAGCACTCCCGCCATCTTCTCCACAAGCGCAGGTTCGGCCACCCCGAGAAGTTGTGTTCTTGCACCGGCAGGATTGCACAATGGACCGAGGATGTTGAACACGGTCCGTACGCCAATCTCCCTACGTGGACCGGCCGCGTACTTCATGGCAGGATGGAACCGGGGGGCGAACAGAAACCCGATTCCCATCTCCGTGATGCACTGCTTGACCTCGTCAGGCTCCAGGTCCAGCCTGACGCCCAGGGCCTCAAGTACGTCAGCACTGCCGCATTGGCTGCTCATTGCCCTGTTGCCATGTTTGGCCACCCTCACTCCGGCGCCCGATGCGACGAACGCGGCCGCCGTCGAGATATTGAAGCTGCGGGAACCGTCTCCGCCCGTTCCGCACGTGTCCAAATCAGCACCGGGATCGATACGCACGGCGCACGAGAGCATCGCCCTCGCCATTCCGGCAATCTCGTCGGCAGTCTCACCCTTCATCCGCAATCCCATTACGAAGGCGCCAATCTGGGCGGGCGTTGCGTCGCCCTGCATAATCTCCCGCATCACACACGCCGTCTCAGTAGCATCCAATGAGCGCCCTGTAGCCAGGGCACCAATCGCGTCTCGTATCATCTGCCTGCTCCTTTCACGAAATTGTGCAGTAGTTCCTTGCCGTGTTCCGTCATGAAGGACTCTGGGTGGAACTGCACCCCCTCCACGGAATGCTGCTTATGCCGCAATCCCATGATGAGGCCGTCAGATGTCCACGCTGTTACATCGAAACAGTCAGGGAGTCCCTCGCGCTCCACAATCAGGGAGTGGTAGCGAACCGCGGAGAAGGGATTGGGCAATCCTGCAAACACACCTGCGCCGTCATGAAATATCTGTGAACTCTTGCCGTGCATTATTTCGTGCGCCTGCCGGACCACTGCGCCATATGTATGCCCCACACACTGGTGACCGAGGCACACACCGAGCACCGGCACCCTGGTTGCGAAGTGCCGCACCACATCGTTTGAGATACCTGCATTCTGAGGCGTTGACGGTCCGGGAGACACGACGATGCGCTCGGGAGCCATAGCTTCTATCTCTCCCAGGGTCGTCCGGTCATTGCGCACTACCACCACGTCCTCGCCCACCTCGCTGAGATACTGGAACAAGTTGTAGGTAAAACTGTCGTAGTTATCTATGAGCAGCAACATGGCGACCCCCCGTTCTTACGTTGCTTTGTTCGGCCTGCTTGATGGCCTTGAGCAGCGCTCCCGCCTTATTCAAGGTCTCTTCATACTCACGTTCTGGCACGCTGTCATACACGATGCCGCAGCCCGCCTGCGCGTAGGCCACACCGTCTTTCACTACGAGTGTCCTGATGGCAATGGCCATGTCCATGTTTCCGGAGAATGAGAAGTAGCCAACAGCGCCGGCATACAAGCCTCGCTTGTCCGGCTCGAGACCGGCGATTATCTCCATCGCGCGTATCTTCGGCGCCCCGGACACGGTGCCGGCAGGAAAGCAGGCGCGAAGCGCGTCGAACGCGTTGAGGCCCTCACGAACACGTCCCTGCACGTTGGTGACAAGGTGCATGACGTGAGAGTACCGCTCCACATCCATGAGTTCGCTCACCTCAACGGAGCCGGGTTCGCTCACACGGCCAACGTCATTACGACCGAGGTCAACAAGCATGATATGCTCGGCTCGTTCCTTCTCGTCACTCTTCAACTCCGCCTCAAGCCGTGCATCCTCTGCATCATCCTTTCCACGCGGCCTGGTGCCTGCCAGAGGGCGCGTCGTCACCACTCCTTCCTCTACCCGCACGAGTATCTCCGGCGACGCGCCAACGACCTGAAAGTCGCCATAGTCCACGAAATACATGTATGGTGAGGGGTTCACACTGCGGAGCGCCCGATATATGTCGAACGGGTCCGCGCTCGTGGGCCGAGTGAGGCGCTGGGAAAGAACGACCTGAATGGCCTCTCCCTCCGTGATGTAACGCTTGGCGTCCACAACACATTGCTCAAACTCTTCCCTCGTCATGTTTGACGTGACGTCGCCCGCAGGGTAGCGATCTCCTCCCTCACGATGACCTGCAGGGAGCGGACCATGAAGCCGTGCAATCTGCTCCTCAATCCTGTCGATAGCCCGCTCATATTCCACCTCCGGGTCACCGTCAGGACGAACATGACTGAGCACTTTGATACTGTGCGTCACGTGGTCAAAGATAAGCATGGTATCCACCAACATGAAGAGGGATTCGGGCAATCCAAGGACATCCTCCTCCGGAGAAGGGAGTTCCTCGAAACGGGCCACCACTTCGTAGCCGAGGTAGCCAACTAATCCGCCGCAGAACCGGGGCAGTCCTGGAACTAGGGCCACTTTGTAGCGGTTCAGGGCGCGCTGAATGTGGTCGAGCGGGTCACCGTCATCAACAGACGAAGGCCTCAGCGTAGGATACGGTCCAACTCCGATGAAACTGTAGCGTGCGAGACGCTGCCCCCCTTCCACACTCTCAAGCAAGAAAGTCGGGCCGCCGCGGTTCACCTTGAGGAACGCAGATACGGGCGTCTCAAGGTCCGCAACGACCTCTCGCCAGACAGGAACCCACGCACCTCCGTCCGCGAACCGTCGAACTTCTTCCAGTGCCGGGTAGTACATCTGTATTCCTCCTTGCTCACTCTGGCTGCAAAACGACAAAAAAAGCCCCTCGCCCAATAGGGGCGAGGGGCTTGTAAAGCCTTCGCGGTGCCACCCTAGTTAGCCACGCATATACAATGCATGGCCATCTCTTGTCAGGTACCACCCCTCTCAACAGGGGCTATACCCTGGGCTCTGATAACGGTGCCCTCTCCGTCAGTGCCTACTCAGGAAACACCTTTTCGGTCTGCAGCTCCGGGGTCCATTCACTTCGAGCGCTGTCGCCGGCTCACACCTTACCCGGCTCTCTGAGACTCGCTTCCGAACCTACTAGTCCCGTTCTTCGCCTGTCAATATTCAGTTGTGTAGCTCAAAAATGGTAGAGAGATACCTCAGCCTTGTCAAATCGTACGCGCTAGACAGTGCGTCGCATCTCAACAGCCCAGGATGACAGCTTGCGATTGTTGGAGAATGCGAAACCCCACGCGCGATACGTGCGCGTGTCGAGCTTCTGCACCGTCTCGTAGCCCGAATTCACGCCATCGTCCGATGCATACTGTGAAAGGATGCAGTCACCCACTACCATAAACCGCCCCCGCAGCGTTCCGAGTTTCGGGTTATATGACGTCCACGACGTCCAGTCTTTCCCTTTGCCAAACGGCTCAATCTCGTAGCGGTTGTAGAAATCGACCGGTTCCTTGAGCAGCAGGCGCAGAAAGCCATCGTTCACCCACTTCCTCCGTCCATGCGTGATGGTCGTACGTCCTTCCACATTGAACTCTACTCCCTGGTCAGTCCAGTAGGTGCCGGATGCCTTCCACTCCCCTTCTTGAAAGAGGAACGTGTGCTCAAACATTCACACCGCCGTCCTTTCTTTTTCTGACAGGTTCCCCGTCGCGAACCAGCAGTCTCCGTGCAAAGAATCGTCAATATGCAGGTTTCTGATTGTACACCAAGCAGGCTTCATGCATCTGAAGAATCCGCCGCTGGGCACCAGTGCTGCAGCGGACAGCCGCCCGAAAAGCATGCATTGACTATTGTCAATGCACTTTCACGCTCAAGTAAGTCGCTCTGCGGCCGTGCGAAAGGGAGAGGTCCTGCGTCTTCCAGAACATCAACTCGGATGTAAGGTGCACCATTTCTACTTCTTCCCCCCGGTGCGAAGTCGCAGTGAGACGTTGAGGCGCTCCGCGACAGAGTCCAGGACTCCACGGAGTATCTTCGCCCGGCTCTTCTTGTCGTCCTCGCCGATGCCCCTCTCCACAACCTCTCTCCGCGCCTTCTCCACGCCGTCGACGAGTTCTTCCAGTGGCAGCAAGGCCGCTGCAACACAACAGTAGCTCTTGGAACGGCCCTCGTCGAACTCTCCAAGCATCGCCTCAAGTAGGCCTATCCGCCTGCTCTGCTGCTCCAAGAAACCATCGAGCCCTCGTTCCTTGATGGCATGAAGATTGGCGATGGACTTGAGGTGACTTACAAATGAGTCGCCCTGGTCCCATCCCTCGAAGCGATGACACGGAAACTCCGCGCACTCAGCGCAGGTCTCATATCCACGGTCGCGGACTGCGCAGCGCGTCATTTTGCACCACTGGCCACCCGCATCGAGGAACCCAACAGGAGCACACCCGGGACAGCGAGAGACTGCCTTCGAGTTGTACCGAGGACAGAGCCCACAGTCGATGCCACACGCACCAATAGTGGGGTACACCTTGTAGCGAACTGCCTTCTCGCTCATCGAACCCTCCTGCTGGGATTGTACGCCTGGACGATGGCAGTTGCGTATTGACTCTATGCTCATGCGACGGCACAATGACTTGCGCTCAGGCGCGGCAGTTTTCGTTCCTGCTTTGTTCCTCCGCGTCGAGCATATGATACTGAAGTGCCTGGCAGTTTCCTGCGAAGTTCTGACTGAAGACTCCATCATGAGATGCCTCACAGTTTCCTGATAGCGAAGGAGAAGGCAGCATGAAGATCACCAGCATCAAGACATTCATATACAAACCAACCTGGAACTGGTTGTTCATCAAGATGGGGACCGACGAGGGCGTCTACGGCTGGGGAGAGGCGACAACTGCAGGGCTGGAGAAGCCCGTTGAGGCCTGTATCCACAACCTGGCCGATTACCTCATCGGCAAGGACCCCCGAGACATCGAATTACACTGGTCAACCATGTTCCGCAAC
>JAFGFT010000039.1 GCA_016930935.1 Dehalococcoidia bacterium
CGCCCGGGTGGTGTAGCTCTTTGGAATCACCTGGGAGTAGTTCGGGAAGGTGCCCTGCAGAAGTTGCGACACTATCTCCGCACTCTTCAAGCGGAACATCGCCTGGCTCTTCTGCTGATTCACCGTAATTACGACGGACTCCTCCTGATCTCCAAGAAGCCGGTTCACTTCATTGAGCGTGCGCGCAGGGATGATAACGGTGGTCTTTCCCTCAACTGCCTTCGAGAGAGCCATGTGGAACACGGCAAGCCTGAAGCCGTCAGCGGCGGCCAACGTCATCTGCTCACCCTCAAACTCTGTGTTGATGCCGGTAAGGACCGGTCGCGACTCATCCGTGGCGGCTGCCATTGCGACCTTGGTGATGCCTTCTCTCAGTAGTTCGGCACTCACCTCAACGTTGACACCATCATCGACCTCCGGAATGGGAGGAAAGTCATTTGCGTCTATGCCGTTCACATGGGCCTGAAACCTGCCGCAGGTGACCTGCACGGTCCGTCCACCCTCAGGTATCTCCAGTTCAACCAGCTCATTCGGCAATGAATTGACGAACTCGGTGAGTAATCTCGCAGGGACCGTGATACTCCCCTCTTCCGCCACGTTCGCACCCACCCAGCACGTTGTCGCCATCTCAAGGTTCGTAGCAACCAGCTTCAAACGTGAGGCCTCTGCGACAAGGAGGATGTTCTGTGCGACAGGCAGCGTTGACCTAACGGCAACCGCACGTCCCACAACGCTCAGCCCACGGCTGAGATTCTCCTGAAGACAAGAAATTCTCATTCGCCTACCTCCTCGGGTTCAGAGTGGCTTATCATACTCTATTGGCACCTACCCTCGTCAATGAAATTGCGAAGCACTTTCCGTGCCTCGACTGCGGCCTTTCCACGATGGCTGATACGGTTCTTCACTTCAGCGGGCAACTCTGACACCGTTCGGTTCAACTCGGGCACGAAGAACGCGGGGTCATAACCGAATCCTTCCGTCCCACGCGGTTCCTCAACAATGAACCCGGCACACTCCCCCCGACAGAGCGTGACTTCTCCGTCAGGCAGGGCAAGAGCGATAACACACACGAATCGGGCGGTGCGCTGTGGCCATGGCACGCCTTTCATGTTTTCCAGCAGGTAGGCAACACGGTCGGCATCGCTCGCATCGTCTCCGGCATAGCGCGCCGAATAGATGCCCGGAGCGCCGTACAGTGCATCCACCTCAAGGCCGGAATCGTCAGCAAGGGTCACAAGACCCGAACGGGCTGCACCCGCCCAGGCCTTGATGCGTGCGTTTTCCTCGTACGTAGTGCCGGTCTCCTCAACATCCCCCACAACGCCAACATCGGCGAGAGACACCAGTTCACAATCCAGCCCCTCAAGCAGGGCCTCATACTCGGCAACCTTGCCTCTGTTGGCAGTCGCAACCAGCAATCGAGGTCTAGTCATCGTCGATGGGTTCAAACCGGGCCGCGAGCCTCGCACTGACCTCCGGCATGGTGGTGTATTCCATCGCGTCGAGCGGCAACCTGTGCGGCTCGAACGGCCCCATGCTTCTGAGCATGTCAGCAGCCTGGAGAGCCTTCTGTCTCGCAGGATCGAAGGCAACATCTTCAAACATGTCCGAAGGCCCAATCAGCATCCCATTCGCAATCTGGAAACCGGCTGCGATGACGCGTGGCGGCCCATCGAACCTGGTGCACTTGGCGTTGTTGAAGCCCACCGGCATCAACGGACCGTTGTGAGAACCGCGCATCCATCCTTCGACTATGTTGACCAGGGAGAAAGGCTCAAGAGCCTCACCGACCGCAGGGAACGTCCCCTGGCATCTCACGATGCAGACGGGGTCATCCTTGCCGACGTAGCGCCCTGCCATGAAGCTGAGCCTCTGAGTGGACGCGGACGCGGCAATCCTGCCGGTATCCCTGTGCCACACATTCTTCACTGCAAAGTGCCCCGGCGAACCCAGGAACACGAGCATGTCATATATCTCTTCAGGAGTATTGAAAGTGATTCTCTTCCCCTCCATCACATCATGCACCTCGAAGCTGAATCCGCAATGCAGATTCGGCGCTATGACGAGTCCCGGCGTGTTGAAAGGGTCTGCAAACATCCGGTACAGGGGAAGGTTCCATGCGCCCGACGCGCACTTGTCAGCCATGAATATGATGACGGTTTCCGCTTCTCGTTCATCGATGGCCATCTCGGCAAGCCCCGGACCCATGCCCTTCACATTGCCGGAGAAAGCGTCCGCCAGCAGGTCCTGGCCGGCACCGTGCAGCTTCAGTCCCTTGGCCACATCGGTGCACGCGGTGAAGATGTCCCAGGCAAGACCATGAACCTTCTCACTATCCTCGCCATGGTGATGCGTCATGATCAACTGCAGGTCGTCACCGCAGTGCAGTACTCGATAATCGATGACCGCTCCACTCTTCCTGGCGACAGCCATAAGTTCTTCCGCCTTCGAGAGAGTATCCGGATGTGTGACTGAATGACCAACCCATCCACCAATATCAGCCTTGATTGCACTCAGTGTTATCTCCACAAACACCTCCTTTTTCCAAGTATGCCGCGCCATCTGGTCGACAGCAGACAGATTGCGATGGCATAGCTGTGGTGGTGCGAGAGCACCCTCTTCAAGTGTAGCAGTGGCCTTTTCCCTAATCAAGGTCTGTTGCTCGTCCTGTTAACGGTCTACGGTTCTGTCCGTATTGAGAGTTCAGCGAAAATGTCCACATGCAGGAGATGCTGAGATTGAACAGGCACGAGGAGAGGGGTGGGGTCCGGTGCAGGGGCGCTTCGGGAAGCGCCCGGTGAATTGTGTGCCGCACGGAGTTGATGCCATCTGAAGCTGCGATGTCTACGGAGCACGCGAGGTTCCGACGGTTGAATGTGGGCTACAGCCGTGTTTCCTGACGATGGCCGGGCCGTTCGCGAACG
>JAFGFT010000006.1 GCA_016930935.1 Dehalococcoidia bacterium
GGGTGTAGCGCAGTCTGGTAGCGCACCTGAATGGGGTTCAGGTGGTCGGAGGTTCGAATCCTCTCACCCCGACCAGCTTTTCCTTCGCAAAACAGCTACTTTCACACACTTTCGTCGCCTCCCAAATTACCGACTGACAACATTTCGACAACATTTCTGTCAACTCGGGGTCCTGACATGAGTAATTCATCGAACTTCAGGGCGGCAGCCTCTTGCAGTCCGGCGACGTAGTGAGTGTACGTGTCAAGCGTTACTCTTACGCTGCTGTGTCCCAGTCTCTCTGAGACAATCTTTGGGTGCGTACCCGCTTGGAGTAGCATGGTTGCGTGGCTGTGCCTCAGGTCGTGAAGAGACATGTGAGGTAGTCCTGCCTTCTCTACGACGCTGCTGAAGGCCTTGCTGACCGTGGACGGGTCAAGTGTGCCACCTTCGGGTTTCGAGAAGACGAAATCGCCATCCGCTATTGTGCCGCCGAGAGACTCACGCAGGATCTTCTGCTCTTCGTGGTGCTGGCGCAGTACCAGTGCGCAACTGGGCGAGAGTGCCACACGGCGCTTGCCTGAGGCAGTCTTCGGTTCCTTGATGAGAACCTTTCCCTCCACTTTGCTGAGAGACTCGGAGACGGATATGTACGCCGTCACACCGAGAGAATGGATACCGAAATCGACGTGCTTCCACCTGAGAGCCAGTGCCTCACCCCGTCGCAATCCGGTATGCAATAGCAGATAGAACAGCTCGTAGTAGGGGCTGTCCTTCGCTACCTCGAAGAACTTGTCAACGTCCTCTCTTGCAAGGGTATTGATTCCTTTGTGTTCCAGCCTTGGAGGGTCAGTAGCTTGGGCAACGTTGCGGCTGAGAACTCCTTGCTTGACTGCATGAGTGAGTGCCTGAGACATCAGTCCATAGATGTATCTGACTGTGCGGGTGCCAAGCCCTGAAGCCCGTTTCTTTGCGTACAGTGCCTGAAGCTGGCGGGGTTCCAGGGCCACGAGGTGGACGTTGCCAATCGCGGGAATGATGTGTTTCTCTGCTATGAAGTGATAGCTCTCTTGGGTGCGAGGAGCACAGTTGACAGCTACATAGCCGTTCAACCATTCGTGTAGGTATGAGGCAACTGTGAGGTCTTTCCGCGCCTTGACATAGACGCCGGACTCTAGTTCAACCAGAAGCTGCGCTAGCCGCGCCTGCGCATTACGTTTTGGTCCTTTCACTGACTCGGCTATTTGGCGACGTTTCCCAGTGGCGTCACGCCCAGCGTCAACCGTGATCTGCCAGCTACTTTTGCTCCGCTTCCGTATGTTACCTTTCACTATCTCTCCCCCCTCTCTCGGTTTCTACGGTTTCCGGCGATGGTTTGAGGATCGCCGACTGGCGCCACGTCTCCTGCAGGATTGCAGTCATATCCGTGCTTGACGGGTCGCCTTTCTCAAGTGCCTCCTGAAGTCGTCGAAGCTCCGCCTGTACCTCCTCTGGTGTCATGCTGTCCCACTTCGCCACATCCTCGAATCTCTGTCTGGCCTCCTGCCTATGTGCGGGCGTATCACGAGAATAGACCAAATCAAACACAGCGAAGAACTCTTCCCATGCAACATCGTGGCGAGTGAGGGTCGATAGGGCGTCGAGGTCCTTGACCCAGTATTGCGGGGCTTCGCTTGGAGTGTTCGGATACCTTGAGATTGCCTGCAGCGCACGCTCTGCATACGAGTATGTTCTGGCGTTCAAGAACAGGCCAACGCCCTCCTTGGGGCCAAGATGGCGGATCCTGGCTACCCACAAGGCGTCTCGGATTGTCAGGGGATTGCTCGGGTCCAAACGCATGCTGGCTGCCCAGGCTCGCGTGATGTCTGGCAACGCGTCTGGCGGTACCCGGCCATCCGAACTCGCCATTATGGACCACGGACGCTCATCTGGATCAAGTCCCTTCGCGTCGATGTCCTTTCGTACAGGCACGAGGATCTTGCGGACAACACTATCACTAGGCCACTTTTGGTTGTCCCGAGCGAGCCAGGTATTGCGCTTCTGCAACTCGCTGCGAATCGCATCTGCAACCGTTGCAGCGTTGGTCTCTGGATCTCGCTGCCGCATCTCCAAATACAACTCTACAATCCGCGTCTTGATGTGGGGTGGAATTTTCTTGTTTGTTGGCACTCTAAGAGCCTCCGTATCAGCGAAACAGTCGCTTCAATAGAAATGGAACACCGTAAACCTAGCATACAGAACAACTGGTGTCAATATGGCGTGATACCATATATCTAAGGAAAAGAACACACATGTTGGCAAAACTGTCTTGCAGGAGGTGGGTATTGGGAGCAACGGAAAAGGAGAGGCCACTAGTCTACTCGGTGGCCGAGGCTGCTGAAGCCTGTTCGGTATCAAAGGTGCTCATGTACCAGATGATCCGTGAGGGCCGCATACCGGCAATCAGAATCAGCGCGAGAAGACTCGTTGTCCCGCGCAGGAAGCTTGAGCAGTTGATTGAGGGGGAAGTGGACTGTGAAGTTGAGGATGGTCTCACGTCGATGATGCCGCGTATCAGCGAGCGCGTGGTGGCCAGAAGGACAACGAAAACGATACGCGAGGGTGAGTAGAACAAAATGGAAGAAGGACAGTATTTCGTCGATGCGACACTCGTATGTGTTGACTGCGGGCGTTCGTTCCAGTGGACCTGTGGAGAGCAGAGCTACTTCTTCTCCAAGGGCCTGAGACCTCCGAAGCGATGCCTGGAATGCCGCGAACCAAGAAGACGTACACTTCGCAAGAGCCCGGAGGTCAGCGGTTGAGTACCAGGACGAAGGGTCTCACAGGGGTTCTCCCTGCTTCGTCTACGGAGGCCAGCCCGCAGAGCGCCTATGAATTGGCGTTCAAACTGCTCACGCTCGGGTATTCCATAATCCCCGTCCAGCTTGTCCCTGACGATGAGATACTCGGCAAGTTCAAGAAGAAGCCACTCGTTCCGTGGGCACAGTATCAAAAACGCCAGGCCACCATCGACGAACTGATGGGGTGGGACAGCATACTCCACCCCAAGTACTACGGAATTGTGACAGGGTCGGTTTCTCAATGTCAGGTAATCGATGCTGATTCGGTCGAGGCCAGAGAGCAGATCGAGGCCGAGATTGGCCTACCCCACATTGTCACTCCCAGCGGTGGGGCGCACTGGTATGTCGAGGCAACCGAACATGCAGCTACCAGAACTGGGATAGTACCATGTGTGGACTGTCGCGGAGAAGGTGGGTATGCAGTAGTAGTCGGGCTAGGGTACTCCATCCAACGGCTTCCGCACCCCGACAACCTCATACGATACGACACGTTGCCTGAGTGTCTGCGCCAAGGGATGAACGGCCGCAAGACCAATAGGCCGACGCCCGATGCAATTTCACAAGGAGAACGCAATTCCAGCCTTGCCAAGATAGCCGGAATCCTGAGACGCCCTGGTCTGGGCCAGATGGAGATTGAAGCCGCCCTCCAATCGGTGAACTGCTCCCGATGCCAACCGCCCCTACCGAAGTCGGAGGTCGCGGCCATAGCGGAGAGCATCTGCCGCTACCCCCCTCTGGCCAAGGAAGAAAACACATGTATATACGAACGTGACAGCACTGAATTAGCTACCAACCGTGACGGAAACGTGACAGGTTCCGTGACGCCTGTTGCTGCGAAACGTAACAAGCCCTTGTCGGAAATGGTTGGGGAATGGGTCAGGGAGAATGGCTCGGGTTGGTGGATGGCGCGTGACCTTGACACTGAGCTTGGTATCCAGTCGCCAGAGGATAAGGTCAACCGCCGCCAGATTCTCAGTCGCCTGCAAGACAGAGGCCTAATCGAGCAGCACCCAAGGCAAGCCAAGAAGTACCGATACGTCAACACGCAGCTTGTGTACCTAGACTTCAAAGGTGCCAGACCCTCCAGCGTACTGCCACTTGAGTGGGGCTTGGGCATAGAAGAGTACGTGAATCTGTACCCAAGTAACTTGGCCGTGGTCGCAGGAGCCCCCAACTCGGGAAAGACGGCGCTCCTACTCGATTTCATACGGCGAAACCAAGAGCGATTCGCCATCTACTACTTCTGTTCGGAGATGCAGGGGCCAGAGTTGCGTGACCGAATGGAGCTCTTTCCGGGCATGACTGTGGACGACTGGCATGTGCAGGCAGTCGAACGGTCGGTTGACTTCGAGCAGGTGATAGTACCAGACGCGATAAACGTCATTGACTACCTGGAGATGACTACGGACCTGTATATGGTCAACGATCACTTGACTGCGATACAGGACCGTATCGGGACAGGGCTGGCAGTCGTTGCCATTCAGAAGAAAGCAGGTGCGGTGTATGGGCGGGGAGCGGAGTTCGGGCTTGAGAAGCCGAAGCTGTACCTCAGCATGGACGAGGGTAGACTGACCATTGTTAAGGGCAAGTCTTGGGCCAAGAAGGGCGAGAACCCGAACCGACTCTCTATCGACTTCACAATACGGGACGGTTGCACGTTTCTCCCAACCTCAGACTGGAGGCGAAGCTAGATGTACGTCTGCCAGTGTCCGATGTTTGAGAAGTGCTGCGCTCCGATATGTCCCGCGGAGGACATTTCAACCGAGAACCCGAACTGGTTTCCAGATGAACCTATCTGCCGACTGCGGAAGTATGCCACGCACCCGATAGTAGCGAAGCAGAAAAGAATCAAAGCGGCTGGTCTGGGACCAGAGGACGGCTACTTCACTCGACGGATGCTTCAGGCGGTCGAGAGGGTTACCCCCAACCTTCGTGGTGCGAGCCCTGAGGATGGCGAAGAAGGCGGCAAACGATGGACAAGAGAACGACAGAGAAGACAGCGCTAGCTCCGGATGCACAAGCTTCCATGTGACAAGTGCGACATGCCCGCCTCTTACCGTGTAGGGGCTCAGAGAAGCCCAAGTCCTACGCCGCTAGCCGGGAGGCAGTGTACCCTGAATCGCATGACAGGTAGAAAGGGGTTCCAGAACGCGATGAGATGTGCTATTGACGCACGTGGCCCCCACGTATATCGTTTAGTGCAACGACGCCGCAATACCTCTGGAGGGACGAAACGCTTCCCTTTGCAGCCCGCTCCGCCACTGAGGTGTAGCGGTGTGGAGGATGGGAATTGGCTTCGACTATTTTCGCGTTCTCTAAATCGGTCAAGGACAACCGTGTCGAGCGTCACGATATCACTGAGTTGGGCGATGTGGCGGCAATTGATGCAGTCGTCGGCCAACTAGAATCTCTGCCGAATGTCAGTGTGCAACCCCTCGACACGCTACGTCTTCGCAGCAATCCTCGCAGCTGGGTCATCCGGCTCATATGTGAGCGTAGCGATTTGGAACCTATCGATGAACATGCCAATCACCTCCTTACGGACTTCACCGAGGCGATGCAGACTCGAATGCGCGAAGAGCACAAGTACGCATTGCTGCTCGTCATGGGCGAACGGGTGCTCCTCTGCCACAGTACGTACGGCGAAAGGACAATCACGCCTGAGTGGAAAACCATCCCGCGCATGCTGGACTCTGACAACGTGCTTCGCTTCGCGCTCTTTAGGGTCCTAGGTTCCACGGTGCAAGTCACCTCGTGGGAGAGAGAGGCAAGCAGTTCTTTCGTTGATTGGCTGGGGCCACCAAAGAGGTCTGGGTTTCTCTTTGGCGGCAGGTTTCGAGTGCGATTCGAAATTGATGGCGTTATCGGTGAAATGCAACTGACGGAAGAGGAGATGGAGGCGTGGGTCGAGCGCCACCCGGAGTTCATACAGGGGACCGTGGCCCTCAAGAATTCCGTTCGGGAACTCCCGCTGAGAGGAATACGCAGCGGGCGCCAGTACTACGACGACCGCGACCTTGGAGAGTTCCTTCAGGACTACGAATCTGAGAAACGCGGAGTATCCAGATACGCTCTCGAGTATGACCGGCTGCAAAAGGACGCGCTACCTCTTCTAACACCCTACTACGATGAACGCAGTCGAGTGGTACGAGTGGAGGAAGGCCAGGAAGTCGAAGTAGTCAACAAAGACACTCCCGGCTGGGACATCGTGTTCACGTGCAACAGAATCGATATCAGACATAGCTACCTTAGTGACATAGCCACCCGCCTTGTCAATGGCGATGAGGTATGTGTCTTCCACGCGGGTGAGCCTTTTGGCGCACCCGCGATTAGGATTGGAGGGCTTCATCTCTACAACAGACTTGAGCTCGACGGTGTTACTTCTGCTCTCCAAGGATATCGTGGGCAGCTCAACGTGGAAGATAGCAACCTCGCCCTACTCCTACTCATTGCCGAACTCGAGTGCCTAGGCAGGTCTCTCAAGACACGACCGATCGAGAAGTTCCTTGCATTGCTCGCCTCTGAGCTCCAGAGCCGGATAAAGTGGGCCAGGAAATGGATGTCGCTGGAGGGCTCGGTGGTCGAATACAAGTCAGCGGATTTCCTCGCAGGCCACAATGCCGAAGTCGCAGGCCGAGTCAGCGAAGACCTGAGGCGAAAGCTGCACGACTCTTCGCTGAAGGTTTACCTTTTTGGCGTTGAAGATGATGGCAGTGTCCGCC
Organism: Dehalococcoidia bacterium; assembly: GCA_016930935.1. Lineage (GTDB taxonomy): Bacteria > Chloroflexota > Dehalococcoidia > GIF9 > AB-539-J10 > SKVJ01. Next base: position 6,542 of record JAFGFT010000006.1, read on the forward strand.
ATGTCGCAGGCCAGCACTTCCCGAGTGACCGACTAGAGCACATCAGGAAGGAACTCGCCAAGACGGTCCCGTACGCGAGAGTGCACATCTTTCCCGTCTGTAGCGACGGGGAAAGCCTGCTGGTGCTTGTTGCCTTCGGAAATGCAACAGCCTGAAAACTGAAGGCAGCACGGTCGAGGGCAAGCCTCGAATCGCGCAGGGAATCCAAGTCCGACTATCTCAAGGCAATCCATGACAGCACACGAGAGTATCACCCGCACCCGAATGGCCTCAGTGTTGAAAAACCCCTGGCTAAGGCCAATGCGAATGGGGGTAACTTGCGTTGTGTGTAGGTGGGGCAGGGGGCAGGCTGCAAACACCCTCGTTCAGGCGGCCTTAGCTCTTTTTGTGGAGTGGAAGATGTGGCGTACGGCGCCACCCAGGCAGAGAGGTCGTGCCATGTGCTGCTGATGAACTCGCCGTCCTCGATCTTCCTGTAGTCGTCCACCACCTAGTCGGTCATATTCCCTCCATAGCCAAGCGGTGTTGATGAGATTCGCCGACGAGGACAGGCTTCGGGTTTCCGACTCGCTCCTTCGGCGCCACTTCCTTGACACCGCACTTCTTCCATTGGAGGCGATGCACGGTATTGTTTGCTTTACCTTCCCACCAGTAGAACCAGTGGTGTGGCGGGCCGTCCTTGGGGCAAGAAGGTGCTGTGGGAATCTTGCGTCTTCATTGCTTCTTCAGTCAGCCGTTACACTTGCCGTGTCGGCCGTTACATGTAACGGCTAGCTTTGACTTACGTTCAATTCCTTGATGTTATCTCCTACTACTGTTACAGCGCTACATCCTCCCCCGTAAGGGGGGGGTGTAACGCAACGGTGTAACGGTCTATCTTACATTCGGAAGACCGTAGCTTCCGTCCTTCAGGACGATGACGTGCCCCTTGTTCTTGAGCCGTTGCAGTGTTGGCATTCATGTCGAGTTCCAGTGCGATTGCCGCGGGACTCGGTGCCCCGCCTTCGAGGAGTTGCAGAATTAGCTCCCCAATCCCCATCGTCTTGATCATCCCATGAGAATCCCTGAGATTTGTCATGGCGTCAAAGACCGCACCGTCGTAGAAGTTGTACTTCAGACCGATGGGGTGGGTAGGGTTTCGAGTTGTTGTGCTTCCTGTGGAACAGTCCGGCCTTGATCTCGTCGGGTTTGTCCTCGCTGGACTCGCTCTTCATGTACCTGGGTCTATGTGAAGATTGGCACCCCTTTTGTAGGGGCTGCGAATGCTGCATGCGACCACGATTGCAGACCGTTGGGAAGACTGCGCTCGTCGCATACCATCCAAGGCGCAGACATGCCGAAGGTTGTTGGTTTTTCCACTGATTGTCTGTGACTTTGGCACATGAAATCCACTGGGCTGTACATCCATACATGCCTATCTTATCTTTGTGCTTGGAGGCATAGAATAGACTCCGGCGGTTTCGCTTTCTGAGCACTACGCGGGTGTCCTTGCGTAGTCGCAGGCACGAAGAGCAGTTGCCGTCTTTCCACTCGTGGACGGTAGATAGCGGGTCTCCGCAGAAGCGGCAGTACTGCTTGATGTTGTGCATAGTCAAGAGTATCGCTCTGCATGCCATGACAGTGCTGCAGCTTCAATCGCTCGACGGCTGTCGCCAGTGTAGCAATAGTCCCACATCCTCTGTCTCGCAAACTAGGACTGTTGTCAGACAGGATAGTGCGAACTGAGAGGCAAGACCTAGCAACATGACCTACCCCACACGTCCATTCATCTCAGGCTCAAGAAGCCACTAACCAACAAGGGAAATGCGCTAGCCTCGGGTATGTTTGCGGTGCGGCCATGGTGCTTTTTTGGCGTTTCAGGAGGGCGGGACGTTGCTGCATCAAGAAACGTACCCCCCGCCTTTGAGTTGGTGCTTCGAAACCACCTGTTGCGCACTAGTCGATGACCTGCCGCGTGAAGACTTGATTGGCTTGCCTGGCGTTGTATAATGGCTTTGACAGGACCCTTCGCTCGACGGCCAACCATAGGTGCCGACGTCCCATACGGGTTCGATGAAGCGGCTGCATAGGAATTTTGATGGTATGGCGCTGGGATCAAGGCAGACTCGACTACTTCTCATTCGGCAACCTTGCGGCGATCGCTGAATCCTTGGTGCAACTGAACGGGGTAAACCTGCGCCAGCTTCCAATTGACCCGATTCGAAAGCCACTGGAGAACAACACTGGTCTACCATTTGCCCCCTTGCACTATCGAGTATGGCGCAACTATGCTCGGGTCTTTGGTGCCGCCATGCTTGCGGTATCTCTGGATGGAATCCTCACTGTGACCGATGTTTGTCGGCACATGGCTTCCAACACCAACAACCGATGGCAAGTCGATGAGTATTTCACTCACATCATTCCTCGCTTCTACCAGCCCTCGCCTGTGTTTTCGGACTATCTGCCAATCGGTAGCGTGACCTATCCGTATTGTGTGATCCTCCGCTATCTTGTGGCTCGCTATCTGGCCTATGGAGCGGCGTCGATTCACTTGAATGATGTGTTCTCGGTCTTGATAGGCAATTCGTGCATTGGTGGCGAGGCAGAGGACTACTACTTGCGCCTTCAGCCTACTGGGTTGAGTCCGACAGGAGACCAGCGGCGCCAGGTGCGCGAGATGCTGATATTCCTGAGTCAAGCTACGTATCTCAAGTACGGGGCTGATAAGCTCTATTTGGACTTGGCGCCAGGACAGACGGCGATTGCGGCCTCAATCGCCGCAATGGCTAGCCCGTTATCGGCACCTCGAAACGAAGACCCCGCGGCAGAGTTGCTAAGGTTGGGCATGGTCCAATCTGGCCAAGCCACCCGGACGATTCCCAGCACTCGCGACGCAAGTGCCGATGTGGAGTTCGCTGAAGGTCGCAAAGTCAGAGTGAATCACCTAAGAACCGAGCGCAGTCCCCAGCTTCGGCGCATCTTCCTTAGGTCTTTGTCCGATCCAAATGTCTGCGATGCCTGCCAATGCGACACGAAAGAGCGCTATCCGTGGACGGACGGACTTGTCGAGATCCACCATCTGCTGCCCCTCTCATCTATCGTCGCAATCGGCATTGGAGGAACCTTGCTCTCAGACCTTAGACCAGTCTGTCCAACATGCCACAAGGCCGTACACCTGTTCTACTCGGACTGGCTCGCCAATCATAGCCTTGAGGACTTCCCCAGCAAGCAAGCGGCTGAACAGGCCTACGAAGATGCTAAGACAAGGATTCGACCATGAGCATGACACTGCAAACCCTTGAGATGCGCGAACAGGAGCAGTTGGTGGCCCGGTGTATTGCGGAAGGGGTTCCACTAAGTGAGGCACTGGCCACGCGAGGATTGGACTATGACGCTCTGCGGTATCGCGTGACGGCGGCGAAGGACAATTCTCTACCGAATAGCATCACTTTGGATGATGTGCGTGTTGAGCCAAGAGGAGTGCCCTCCGTTAGCTTCTTCTCAGGCTCAGGCGGACTGGACCTTGGTTTCGAAGCGGCAGGGTTTCTTCACGTTGGCGCATTTGAACTTATGCCTGTGTTCTGCGAGACTCTCCGTACGAACCGTCCGATGTGGAACGTGTTTGGCCCCCCCGATCACAATGGAGATTTGCGGCAGCGCCACGAGGTTGCCGAGATACTCCGTGTCCGACTCGGGATTTCGAGTCCCTTCGAAGGGGTGTTTCATGGCGGGCCCCCTTGCCAGCCATTCAGCATCGCTGCCAACCAGCGATTCGCGAAGTGGGGCGACAATTTCAAGCGAGTGGGGTTCGACCATGAGCAACACGGTTCCCTCCTATCGGACTTCGCTTGGTATGTCTCACAGTTCAGGCCCCGGGCGTTCCTTATTGAAAACGTGCCGGGCATGGCATCGATTGATGGTGGCGCGCAGATCCGCGCCATCCTGAACGACCTGGAGGCCAAAGGTTACCAGACAACTGGTCCGACATTGGTACAGGCCGCTGCATACGGTGTGCCGCAACGGCGAGAACGAGTGCTTGTGGTTGGATGGCGCACTAATGCTCGCTTCTTCCCTCCTCGGGAGTCCCTTACTCCTGTTCCCAGCTACCGGGCTCTTGAGAAGGACGTGCGTGGTCTCCCAAACCATGTCACTAGGGTTCATAGGGCCGAGTCAATTCAACGGTACATGGAGCTCAGATACGGTGAAAGAGACCACTTGGGTCGTGTGGACCGACTGAACCCAAACTTGCCGTCCAAGACCGTGATTGCTGGTGGTGTGGGCGGGGGGGGCAGGTCGCACCTGCATCCGGACATACCGCGCACTCTATCCCCAAGAGAATGCGCGCGACTTCAGACGTTTCCCGACGACTACGTCTTCACAGGTCCCGCCGCTAGGCAGCTCACACAGGTGGGTAATGCGGTTCCTCCCTTGTTGGCGGCACGATATGCCCTTGCCATTTGGGAATCGTTCTTTCACTAATGCCAGATAGGTTTGTCTCGCATGCGTCCGCGACTGAAGGCGACCTGAGGTGGCTTGGGAGCAGACTCGAGTGCTTCTACGCTAGGTCGGGGCGCGACCTGCCTTGGCGCTCCGCGTCGCTGAATCCGTGTCTGCTATTAAATACCGAAGTTCTTTTGCAGCGCACCCGGGCAGAGGATGTTGCCAAGAACTGGCAATGGATTGCCGACAATCTGGCTTCGCCAGATTCAACATTGGAGTCTGGCGTTCAGCTATCGAGGCTCTGCCGCTCACTGGGTCTTGCCAAGCGCGCCGAGTGGATACTTGCGATTGCGGCGCAGGTTCTACAACTAGGGATGTTGCCAAACGCCCTTGATGAACTTCTGAGTCTCCCAGGGGTAGGCCAGTATTGTGCTAGGGCAACCTTGGCGTTCAGCTATGGAAGCAACCAAGGATTGGTCGACTGCAACGTAGCCAGAGTCCTCGAGCGGTTCATTGGCTCGTCGCGTCATGCCGATCCGCGCCAGCAAGTGAAGCATTGGTTGCCAATTAGTGAACAGATTGCTAGGGCGGGTGACCATAGGAGCATATTCTGGGGGATGATTGACTTGGCAGCGCTCGTATGTACCAGAAGGGTGCCTAGGTGCGCAGATTGCAGTCTTGCTTCCCACTGTGCTTTCGCCTCAGAATCGGCCTGACTAGGACCATGGCGGTTGTGCGATGGCTGCTTGAGGCAACGGTCCTCCCGAGGAGGGGCAAGACCTTGGGCATGGTGGTGCACCTGTGCCTCGTTAAGGTCGGCCCACGGCTGGTTCGTTGGGGGGGGCGCGAAGCTCAAGGATATTGGTCGTTTGAATCTGGAGGTTGTATGTACCTTTGAGGTGGTTTCTGACGGGGGGGGCAGACCGCAGGTGACTTGGGACCGAGTGTAGGTTGACGTTTCACTTCAGTGAGTCTTGTGCGCAATCCGCAATCGAAAATTGCGCAGGTTGCCACGTTTGGGTAGTATACTTCGCGACATGGACGAGTTCGAGCCGTGCAGTGGGGGCCAGCCGACGCAAGATGACTTCGACCGAATCGTTAACAACTTGGCTGAGTACCGCAAGGGACTCGATGAACGAGTCGTCCGCGTCAGTCGAATAATGGACATGGCTGAGGTCTGTCGTGGCTACTGGGCCGAGTGGAATCCACCCGATTCGATGCCTGGCACTGTAGCCTCGGCATGGAGCGCAGTGCATCTATGGGGAGATAACTCTGAATCGTTGGTGAAGGAGGCGTCGGTTGATGCAGCCCGCATTGTAGATGTGTCGGGAATTGCCACGAACGTAGGGTTGGTCACTGAGGCTGCTGCACTAAGTACACCGGGCGCCCAGCACTACGCGCATGAAGTCCGCAGAGTTCTGGACCTAGACGATGCTAGGCAGCGCGTAGCTGAGGCGCTCCGCAAACTTTCTTCTGCCGCGGCTGACGCATACGCGCAAGCGTGGACAACGCTGGACAGACCAGGTAATGACAGCGGGCGCGCTGCCATGTCAGAGATGCGCGAGGTGTATAGCCTCGTGATGCGCACGTTGGCCCCCGAGGAAGGCGTCATTAGCGATTCTGGATTCGAGCCTGATGCGACACTGGTTGGGCAAGGAAAGAGTGGGGTCACCCGCCGACACCGACTCAACTACATAGCCAAGCATCACGCCATAAGTGCACGGTCTGCTGAGGTCATACAGAACAGCGCCCAGTCGGATGTCAAAGTCTACAACGACTTGAGCAGCATGCATTCGGGCAAGGCGGTTCCAATCGAGAAGGCTCGCAGTATCATGGGATTGTGCGATTCGCTGTTGGAGAGCTTACTGCGGGCGACCGGATACTTGAATGTCTGAGCTGGGATGTGCTGCGCTGACGCGAAGCCTTGAATCAGGCTCCCAGTCGAATTGATGGAGAGTTAAGACGCGGTCTAATGTAACCATTGGAGAATTCCAGAACGTGGAGCAAGCTGAAGGCAGAGAGAGCAGACGTGCCTTTGGCCAATATACCGTGGCGTGGTTGGATGTGCTTGGCATCCGTGAAGAAGCGGGTCGGAGCCAAGACGACCCAGTTCAGGTTGATGGCCTGATACGACTCATGGAGGATCTTGGCAAGATTGCTGTAGCCGGCAATTCAGGCCGGAGGGCGGAGTACCGAGCGGCCCAGATTGAAGCGGCCGTGGTCGGCGACGCCTTGGTCTTGGCCAGCCCGGAGGTCTCTGATGCCGCACTCCAAGTTGTTGCTCTGACTGTGTCAAGAATCGTGATGTATATCGTGCAGCGTCACCGTCGGTTCGTTAGGGGGGCGATAGCAGCTGGGAGACACTACCACAGCGAACGAGCTTGCTTCGGTCCGGCCTTGATGGAAGCAATTCACGCTGAAACGCATTTGGCACAATGGCCTCGCGTACTAGTACTGCCGAGCGCCTTGTCGTCACGGAAAAGAGGAATGTACTCCTACATCAAACGTGACAGGTCGGGCCTATCGCATGTCGACTATCTACTCTTGTCCTCCGCGGACCTGGCAGTTGGTGGGGCATCCAAGGGTGCGGATATCTTGCCCACCATCTACCGCAATCTCCACGACCACAAGGACGGGATTGAGAGTCAAGTAGGTTTGGTGGGCCCCCGGGATCGTTTGAAGCTACTCCCGCGATATTACACGCTTGCTGACTACCACAACCGATTCGTAGGGGGCATCTCAAGTTCACCGGGCGTCCGTGGTTCCAGACGTTCGAAGGCGAGACGCGAATGGGAACTCGTTGATGCGATAGAGCAAGAGGCCTTGGCACGTGAAGGATACTCCGAGGCAGAGACTGCGCAGATACTCTCGGAACTGGATGAGATTGCGGCGGAGTTCGTTAAGTCGTTGAAGACCACGAGAGTAGATATCCGCAGGCTGTTCAAGGAACTGAATCCACGATGAGCCGCTTCGCGACGGGCAACATGTTGCGTCTTGTCTGAAGTGCGCACCGCATCGGCATGGAGGGGTGGTGTCGCAATGCTTCCGTTGCTTTGACAGCGCGACATACAAATGCTGAGTGGCCCGAGGCTTGGGTGGCAGGTTACGGCGGGCTGTGCGTAGCCTGAGGGTGGTTCTTTCGCAGCGTCTACCTGCAAACCTTCTGCTAACAAAAGAAAGCGGTACTGTGGCACACTGCATGGACCTGCACTAGCAGTTGTCCCGAGCATGGTACGCCAGAGACTCTCTGTGGCAAACGTGGAAGAAGTTGATGACACGCGGACTTGCGGATTCGTGAACTGTAGAGCACGACCCCAAGAACTGCGAACGTGAATCTGACAACATACTGACAACAATCTCCTTACGACTGGTTGATGCTCCTCGGCCCCTAACGAGCGAGCGATGGTGGGGAGGGGAACTCCCGATGCCTTGTTTGTTCGTAGTTGTACAGGTTCCTGATGAATGGGGTTCAGGTGGTCGGAGGTTCGAATCCTCTCACCCCGACCAGCTTTTCCTTCGCAAGTGAGACTCTTTCTTTTGTTCTCTTCCTCTTCTTTGCCGTGAGTGCTACTTCAAGTCGAAAGCGCGCCCCGTTGTTGCTGGCATGCCGTGACAGCTGGACACTCAAGCTAGGGGAGGGTAGTCCAATTATCTACAATTCTTATCCCCCGAACCGAATGCGCAATGCCGCACGAATTTCCGCAAATTAGACCATGTGAGGTCAGGTTCGATTCTGAACGTAAGCACACCGGGCTCCACGAACGAACTGGGGGTTCAGTAACTCTGAAACCTTACGTACGAACCTTGCGAAGGGAAGCTTATCGTTGGCCCGCAGCGGGGCAAGCAGAAAGGCACGCAGAATCGTGGGCATCTTCGTGGCCGGTCAACGTGGAAGTATCCCGGAACACCAGTGCCACAGGGGACAATCAACGATTGTGGTGCAGCTGCAGCAGCCAGACAACCTAGTCAATCTTTCTCAGGCAGCACGTTGCCACCATCGGTAGGTGATCCGAGTCTCAGCCCCCGCGCAAACCAGCCCAAGGAACACATGATAGTTAACAGCCCCAAAATAAACAGGACAACTATGTGAGTTGCAGACCCAGGGTCGGAACAGCCATACCTGATCTTGAGCACTGGAAGAATGATTCCTACGATCGCCATGTATGAGAGAACGGCTACCGAAAAGATGAGCCCTTTGGTGTTACCTAGAGTTCGAAGTCGAGAGTTGATTTCCCGGACACGCAAATGAATGGTCATTTCTTTGACCCGCACGCCGAATCTTTGCTCATCCCACTCAATTGTTGCGTCGGCAATGACCCTCCGAATGTCAGACATCTTCAAGGAATCAAGTGTGATCCTCTTTCTTTGCTGTTCTTTCTCCTGTTGTATGGCCGCATCCAACCAATTCGGCCGATGAGGTGGCTCATGTGAGCCATGCTGTTCTGCTCGCCAATCCGTGTATGCAAGGCGATAGTACTCTGCGGCGAGAAACAAACGGGGGATGTCTCCGAAGTCAATCGAGTTTCCGTGCTTCCAGTCGTCGAAATCGGGAGGACTTTCGGATACCTCAATGAATTCCGTGTACCTGCCGATTGCCGCAGCAGCCTGTTTCTTGTGTTCCAATATTCCATGTAGCCCAGCTTCCATGGTCTCTCGGTCTAGTGGAGAAGACCAGTAGCTCTCCATCAGGGCATCTAGTGAAGGGATATCTTCCGGTCCCATCTGCGCCAATGGCTGCTTGATCAGTCCTAAAACTGCCTCGGCTGCATCATGTTTGGCGATCTGTTCAACAACACTTTTGACAATAGACTTGGCCTCGTGGGGTTGCTGCAAGTGTTGCAGTTCATTCTGCAAACTAGCTTTTTCTCCGCGAAGGTACAGCACCCAGGCAGTTAGGAAACCTGCAACTATCGCTACTATTGCAGCGGAAGTCTGGGCAATGGTGCTGTAGAGCCAGTTAGCGTCCATAAGGGTACTCAACGAATAAGCCCGCTCAGGCAGCGCCTACGTGGACATTGCCATTTTCCAGTCCTCTCCCTGTGCTCCTACATAGCCGTGCAATACTCTGCAACGTGTGGGTTTCTGCTACGTCACATCACAACTGTCATTCTTGCATCTTGCACTGTAGGACACAATAGCTGCAATCCAGTGAGAAGACGGTCCGGCCTGATTCCTTCCATCTGCCGCGCTGCCTGAGTTAGAATCGTCAGTGAACGACGTTGGGGGACGATGTGCATGGGTTGGCTTCTCGATTCTGTTGTGAGAGCCTTCGAAGCGGTTGCAGACGTCGTTGGCGCTGGCGCCGCTTTCTGGCTCAGTCTTGGTGCATTGGCGGGTACGGTTGTGGGTCTTGGCGGCATGTGGAGACAGCGCCAACGGGTTGATCAAGCAATTGCTAGAGCCATTGCCTACGGAAGCTCAACTCTGTACTCGAAGCGCTTCGCAAAGGCGGCCTTGGCCTGTGCTGTCTTGCTTGTCCTAGTTGCGATACTCTCTGCTTCCCATCTCATAGGACCATCCACTGCAGATTCCTACGCCGCGACCAACTACGACTGCTCATGGCATGAGCTTCCGGACTCTCTGCAGCGTGGACTTGCTGCCAGGTTTCCGGAGATTACCGACAACCTAGCGGCCCGCGCGACGTTCGAGCGCTGGTTTGTCTTGCCCTTGGTGGCGTTTCTTGTACTGACAGCGGCAATTGTGTGTGGCGGTGTTGTGCTCAGGCACATCAATCGGACAGGAAAGAGTACGAACTCGGGTGGAGGGGAGTGATATGGAGGTGTTATCGCGGTATCGCGCATTAAGGGAGAGATTGAGTCATGAGCACCGAGAAGCAGCTGCGGGATTTTCAACGACAGGAGCAGAGGCGAATCTCTGACCTAGAGTCTAGCGGCCTGATTCGCAGTACCAACTGGTTTGGCAGACACTTGAACCTCACTATGGGAATAGGGCTTGCAGTCTATTTTGTCCTCGGTTTCGGGGCGCTCGCTCGCCCATTCGTGCATTGGTTCGGCTCCTCTCCTCTGTTCTGGCCAACCCTGAACTGGGTACCTGCGACAATCGCACTGTCTGTGTACCCAACTGGGCAGGTGGGAGATCACTTCGCAAATGTATCCAACGTCATCTTCCTTGGGATACCGGTGTTGCTGCCGACGTGGTGGGCGCTCCGACAGAAGAGGAGAAGCGTTGCGTGGCTGCTTGCCTTGGTGGTCCCTTTCGGATGGATTGCTTCATTCCTGCTCAAAGAGAGGCCCCTGCATCACGATTGATGCTGATGTAGTCTAGACGACTCGGGAAACAACGTGACTGTTGGCTTTGATGGAGGTGTCTTGTGAGCCCATTTGGTCTGTTCCACAATGTTGATCAGGACCTTGTCGATGTTAACGTGCACGCCTACTTTGATGCCCGCGCTCACGGCGCGAGTCATTGCGAAGCGTTGGAGATAATGGTCAAGACGAGATACGTCGCCGCTTGGGACAGGAAGAAGAAGGATTTCATACTCGAAGAGTTGGAGCATGTGCCTCCCTCTCCTGAATACCGTGCCCTCAGACTCATCATCTTCGACATGTACGGGGTTGAGTCCCGTACACAGAGCACCCCGTTGAAGATGTTTGGGCAGTTCGATGCAGCGCTCAAAAAGTACCAAGGCGTGTATCCAAGGGTAGTGTTGGCTGATTAGTCCAAGTTGACCGTCCCCTTGATGACAAGCCGACGTCAAGTGAGCCAGATTGCGCAGCTCGACGAAGAATCAGGGTGAGTTGCCCTCTCGTAGCTCAGTTAGGACACAATTGGCCACCACAAACAGCCCTGCAGTGGCAAGGTCAATTGGCTGCCATATCTCCTGGGTCAGGTGCACCGGTATCACTGGATTGAACAGCACTGCCACAAGTCCGAATAGCCACATGGCCCAAGGCTTGTCCCATTTGTACCCGCAGTACGCGACGTAGATGGATACCCCGCAAACCACGATTCTCAGAAACGTGAAGTACCCGTAGGGCAACTCCAATACCGCTGGTGCCAGAAGGGTAGTCGCGATAAGAGAAGGGACGGTGTGGGGTCTCCTGCTGAGGAACGCACGAGGGCCTGGTCTTGAGTGTCGATCTGGCCATGCGATGGCCACCTGTCCGGCCACAATGAGAGCTATAAGGACGAAGATCAAGACCCCAACCCAAGGCGGCATGTTCCCTCACCTCCATGGCCTCTACGCTGCGGCCTAGCGAGAGTGTTACATACACAGTGGACGAAGTAGAGGTCCCGACACCGCGGCTGATACCGGGGACGCACAAGCAAGACCTCAAGATGGGTCGCGCATTATCCGCGAGGTTATCCACTCAGAAAGACAGGGGGTATCTTTGGTTCGCCGAACCCAATAAGGGCTTCACAGCATAGCCACCAAGAGGTAGACTGATTCGCAGTTGGTGCATTCACGCATTCCGACCTAGCGAGTGCGCTCTTGCGCGTAGAAGAGCTGCGGTATACCAGCGGAAGGGCGTCTACAAATGGGCAGCAGTGTTCGGAATAGTGCGATGTCTTGGAAACCGAGGAGGCGAATCGATGGGGGGAGCAAAGAGATGGCTAAGGGCTCACCGTGCCTTGATGGTTACCGTTGCTGCAATTTCTGTGATTTCCATATCTGTGGTCCTGTTGGAGAAGTATTCCATATTCTACGACCACCACTACTCGATTGTGGTTTCATCAGAGTCTAGTGAAAGGGTGGTTGAGATAGCCAAGGGACAGTTGCTCAAATTGATGGTCCGCAGCAACGCGACTCGAGATGGCAACAACGAAGACTATGTTGTCGTGATTCGGCAGGCTACTCAGACAGGGTCGGGGAAGTGGGTCACCGGCTACATCATGAAGGACTGCCCCAGAGTGTCAGATGGACAGGTTGTGAATTTCAAGGCGCCCCACAGCGGTTCCTATGAGATAGCCATACGGAGCAGGTCTGGAGAAAACGTGAGTGCAACCGTGTGCTACTTCATCGGTGATTGGACCGAATCCATGAGACAAGTCATTATTCACGCGGTGTAGGACAGTGGCGACGCTTACATGGAGATTGGGACTATTGCCAGCAGGTTGGACCGGTGTACAAGCGAGACCTCAAGATAGGTCGCGTATTTTCTGCGGGGTTATCAAATCAGAAAGACAGGGGGCCTCTTTGGTTCGGCGAACCAAGACTCTTCACACAACTGTCGGGACGGCGTCGACTCAACTCACGCCAGTGCTATATTGGGGGAGCTGCTGTTGGGGATGCTGACAATCTTGGCAAGCAACCGTACATTCAACGACTTCATGCTCTTCAATGCATATTTATTTGAAGCGGGTACCATGATGTTGAGGTTCTTCAACCGAGAGCTTGCCGTAGAGTTGCCCGACAGGCAGACCAAACAGCTACTCATCTATGAGTAGTACTCGACGATGAGTTTGGGAAGATTGTCAGCCTTCCACAGAACTAGGTCATTGTCGCCATCTCCATCAGTCTCTTCATCGTTGAACTGCAGTCTCAACTGGAAGTTGTCGTCACCCAATTTGTCTGCAAGTGCATCTTTGAAGTCCTCACTGTCCACGGAATCGTCAAGGTCATCGAGTTCGCACCAGGCCATGAGGTCTCCTGTCGGCGTACCATCATAGTAGTCACTGCTGCCAAGAGTGTCGTAGTTGTCGACGTAGGCCCGCAGACAGCCAAGGTCATCGAAAGGCGTCCCGTAGGTGGTGTAGTAGTCAGAGAAATCGACGGTCACGCTCACAATCAACGCGTCATCAGGCAGCCTCGAGATGTCAAAACTCATGAACGCCTGCAGGCTGAAGTCGTTGGTATCGTCACCAGCATAGATGTATTCCTTCGTCACCTGCCCGTTGTCACGAACATAGCCACTAGCACGGATGACTGCCTTCAGCGTGACTGTGTGGCTGGTTGGCTCGGGTTCGGGTGTTGGCTCAGGTTCGGGTGTTGGCGTGGGCGTAGGTGTTGGCGCCGGCGTGGGGCTCGGAGGTGGAGTGGGGTCAGGATTGTACGTTGACTCGCCTGCTCTAAGACCTGGAATCACACGCTTCGCAGTATTGATTGGAATCGCGAAGCCTATTCCCTCCGCCATCTCATATTCATTGAGGCTCGCCTTGCTGACGACCACACCCACGACTTCACCACTCATATCGAACATGGGACCGCCGCTGTTTCCAGGATTGACCGCCGCGTCAGTCTGAATCAGGCCCTGTTCTCTAATGGCGGAAACAATTCCCCTCGTGACTGTCACGCTGACACCAGGAACAAGAGGATATCCCAGAGCTAAGATTTCCTGTCCCGGTCGAAGCGCAGTCGAATCCCCCAAAGCGACTGCAGGCAGCCGGCTGCCGTCGTATCGCACTACAGCTAGGTCGTTGCTTTCGTCACGGCCAACTACCACTCCAGCGAAATGCCTTTGGTCATTTGTTATCACTACTACTGATGTAGCGCCCTCGACAACGTGAGCGCAGGTAAGCACATACCCGTTAGGGTCAATGACCATGCCAGATCCGCTCGCGTAGGCGGTATCAATAGAAACAACTGACGAGGATACTCCACCAACTATGTCCTCGATGGATAGCTCGGGAGTCTCTCTTTGGGGCGTAGCAGCCGGTGCCGAATCGGCAACCGGAGCCAGAGGTATACTGGGGACTGGCTGCGGATTTCCAACGTCAGTGAACGCCACAACTGCCACAACCGTGACGATCCCGACTAGACAGACGGCAATTAGTAGCTTGATGAACGTACTCACTAGTGTCCCACTCGAACCTTGGTGATGGCGAAAAACCGTCGCCTTCCAAAGCAGCCAAGTCCGCAAAGTAGCTTACACGAAACCAGGGACGTGAGGAAGACTGTGTACTCGTCCATAGCCCAAGAGCGGCATTCAGGTTAGCGGCACCAGGCTGAGGTTTTCAGACGCCTTGCGCATTATCTGCGAGGTTATCCAATTGGGAAGATGGGGGGCCCCTTTGGTTCGGCGAATCAAAACTCGCATATCAGCCTACGAACGAATCGCGAATGAAACAATGGCAACATTTTGGCAACATTCTTGTTGCGACTGGCTGGTACTGGATGATGTTGCGCGAACAAATTGGCGACGGGCAATAGTCGCATAATGCCTGGTTTGTACGTATTGACACACCGTCGCGATGAATGGGTTCAGGTGGTCGGAGGTTCGAATCCTCTCACCCCGACCAGCTTTTCCTTCGCAGAATTGTTCTCTTTGTCCGATTTGTCCCATTCGTTGGTTTGATGCAGACACGTCCTCGTGCAGGAGATGATTGCGTCGTCCCCGGAACTCCTGGCTACTTGCCTCTTCTGGTTGCGTCCGTAGTGCGGCGCGAGCCTCCGTTCATTTACAGGTCACCATGCAGGCTTCACGGAGGAACGGCACTGACGGCATGAGGATTGCCTCTTCCTCCATAGTCCCGAAGAAACGTCGGGCGAACGGCGTGGGGGCTACTGGCTCTTCTGGATGTGCAACGGGAGCACCTTGCCCCTTTCAGTCATGAGTGGATGTGCCCGTAGAACTCGGATTGTCCCGGCATCGGACCATACGCGAGCCATCATTCGTCGTCCGTCTGCACCTTTGCCCAGTTCGCCCAGTATGGTCCGAATGACTTCTCCCTCATCGACTTCTCCGACATCGGGACTCATGCGTACGGTCATCCGCGTCCGACTCTTCTCATCTTCTTCCTCAACCATCTGGTAGTCCATCGAGGACCCGCCGAACCTTGCAGGTAGCAGATGCTCAATGATGTGAACCATATCCGTGCCCACAAACGTCACGCCCTCACCACTCAGTTTGTCGAAGCCCCTGATGGTGTGGACGTGCTGGGTGAAGCCCAGTTCTTCGAGCTTGCAGCCGCACTGTCTGCTTTCTACAACGCCATAGTCGCCGCTTTCCACGTTGAGTAGTATCTTGGGAGCAGATGGCAGGAGCGTGGTGAAGAGGAAGGCATCCACCGATGTCCCTGCGTGTGGCACCTGCCGCGGATATTGAACCAGGGCGACAGCGTCCATCGCGAGGTGTACTTCGTCAACGGCATTGGGATTGCTGCAGCCGAAGCCGACCATGCCGGCCTCCATGAAAGTGTAGTCTGGATATGGAACCGCTCCTGCCGATTCGATTTCGCTTCGCTTGGTCGCGGTGAGGGGTTCACCGCTCACGATGAAGACCGTTCCGTTAATATCGATGTCTTCGGCTCTGGCTACCTGACATACTCTGACTGCGAGACTGGTGTAGGTACCGAGGCAACACGCGCCTGACTGCCTGACAGTGTCCGCCATCCAACGGGCGACCACTGCAGCGTCGCCCGGGGCGACGTACTCCGGTGCTGGAAACCTCGCTCCGAAGGCTTTCCCCGCGTAGACGATGTAGTTGGTAGCCATCCGGCTTCTAAGGGATGGTTGGATACCACTCTTTTCAACCGGAGAGAACCACCTGACCGGGGTATTGCCGGCTTTGGCTAATGAGAGTAACCACGCTGGTCCACTCCCCGGCATTATGGGGATCCACATGGCAAGCGGTACTCCAGTCAATCCATAGGCATCGAATCTGACAGCATCGCCACATGCCCATCCCTCGGTCAGAAAATCAAAGTCGTAATCCGTTCTGGTCCCTGCGCTGCGTGTTGCGCCGCTGCTCGCCTCGATGTGCCGCGACACGAGAGGGTTGTCGAAGTCACTTTGCCTGAATCTGAAAACCTTCTCGCCCCGGATGATGTCCTTCTTGCCTTTGAACTCCTCTATAGTTGCATAGACTCCTGCTTTTCTCAGGGTTCGAAGCGTAGGCTCAATACCATCCGAGTGCACCATGCGTTCGAGGTCTGCATACTCGTAGCCTGCGAGGCTGAGCAGTCTGAGGTAGGGGCTGTCTCTGTTTTCATACACAGCCCTCTTGAGCAGGGTGAGCAGATTCCTTTCTCTGCTCTCAAGCCGCTGCCCTATCAGTTGGCGACTGCGTTCAGGCGTGACTGGCTCCTTGAGGAATGTCCTCAGGCCGGAAATGAACCGCCAGTACATCCGGGCTTGACTGATCGAAGACATGGTGAACTTGCTCCCCTTGCTCTACCGAGGCCAATTCCAGTTCTGTTGCTGTTAGAGTACCAGCGCAGAGCGAGGCATTGGTAGTCCGTGGCTGAGATGGACGATTTGCTTGTCGACTGGCCGTGGGCTATTCCACACTCACACTTGATTGCCTGTCGGGCATCGGTTCGTTACGTGTGAAGAATACCGCAATCCACTTTCTTGTCTCTTCACGCCCGTGCAGGCATAATCGCGTGTAGCGTGACTCAGTATTCAAGGCTTGTGAGACTCGTCCTGGCTCCCACACTCGATTTGCTCAAGAAAAGACACACGATGCGGTGTCTCAGAGAACTTGAGGAGTCACAGTGGTGGCCACTCGACCGTATACAACAGCTCCAGTCTGAGCGACTACAGCGCCTGATTCACTACACATACGCACACGTGCCGTACTACCGTCGCCTGATAGATGGTTGCGGCCTGTCACCAGGTTGTATCAGGACCAGCGAAGACTTGTCCCTGCTACCTGTTCTCACGAAGGCAGAAGTGCGGGAGCACATCGGTGAGTTGATAGCCGATGGCTTTCCTCGCGGTGAGCTGCTCGAAGGGTGTACAGGCGGTTCCACCGGTGAACCGCTTGTCTTCTATTCTTCTCGGGAATCCCAATCGTCGCGCGGTATCGCTCGAACACTACGCGCGCTGGAGTGGGCAGGCGCGTACCCCGGGGACCCAACCGTTACCGTCACGAGGCGAAGATACCGGGACTCCTTCTGGCCTGCGCAGTTCAGACGGGTAGTTCGTCTACTTCTGCGCGAGTCCTTCGAAGATTGCGCCAGTCTGTCCGATTCGTCTCTGCCCTTTGTCGTGCAGCGTATTGCCAGGCTTCATCCGCACCTGCTGACGGGCTACCCCAGCGCCCTATGCATCATTGCGGAGTACATACGTGACTCCGAGATTCCCTCCCCTGAGGTGAATACAATTGTGGTGGGAGGCGAAGCGTTGTTCGACGAACAACGATCTCTGCTGAGAGATGTGTTTGGTAGCGAGCCTTTCTCCGAGTACAGTTCCTATGAGAACTTTGACATAGCCATGGAGTGTGACGCGCACGCGGGCCTGCACGTCGCGGCGGAAGACCTCATTGTCGAGGTAGTTGACGAGTCGGGCAGGCCTGTGAAACCTGGCCGCCAGGGACGTGTGGTAATCACCAACCTGCATGAATATGGCATGCCGCTTATCCGCTACGATACGGACGACGAGAGTTCGTTGGTCACAGGAATGTGTGAGTGCGGCCGGTCGCTTCCACGTCTCTCACCTGTCTTTGGCAAGGCTGGCCACAGCATCTACACACCTTCGGGAAAGAGGCTGTCTGCGCGGTCGTTTGTTGCCAGAGACCTCGTTTCTCTTGGCATTCGGCGATTCCAATTGGTCCAGGACAAGCTGGACCACGTGACGGTGAGAGTTGTCCCGAACGCCAGCCTCTCCTCCAGTAGCGCGCTGGAAATGGTTGCTGCAGTCAAAGCGCACTATAGCAGTACGCTTGGCGATGACGTAGAAATACAGGTTGACATTGTCGACCGCATCGAACCGACGCAGGCAGGCAAGCACCTGTTCGTTATCTCGAAAGTGAAACGTCCTGCGGGTCGGGACATTTCATAGCTGCAAGCGCATGTCTCTAGGGGGTGGGACACCGGGTCCCGGGACTACACTGTATAGTCCTTGGGGCGTCGCATCCGCATAGCTGAATCTGAGATATTGTCGCCCGTTCTGCCTCTGCACTGGCTCTCCTGGTGCCCCAGGTCGCAACAGGACACGGGTGAAACAAGTACAGGGGAATGGTCACACCTCTGTAGTGCATACAGGTTCGTTGTCTGCGCGGTTCTCCTATTCCCCCAGCAGTTTCTTCGTCTTCTCCAGTGTGGCACGCACTGAGTCCATGTTGCCGTCTGTGACGGTGCCATAGATGAACAGCCGGTACCCCTGTGTGGCCCACCTGGCCATGTCCTCCGGGGGTACGCCGCCTATGCCGGCAATCTTGCCCTGTTCCTTGCAGATTCGGGCTATCTCTGCGAGAGCTGCTTCCACTGCCGCTGACCTGGTCATTTCGAGCCTTGAAGCTCCCTCCGGTATGCCCCCGATGTCCAGCGCGAGGTCAAATGTCCCCACAACGGTGCCGTCGACGCCGTCCAGCGCCAGAATCCTGCGCAGGTTACTGATTGCCTTCAGGCTCTCCGTCTGGGGCAGCAACAGCGTATTGTTGTTGATGTAGCCGGTCATCTCAAGGTGTGGGACGATGTTGGGATCCAGACCGTCAAGTGGCAAGGGGCACATCCCGAGGCCGTAGCCACGGTGTCCGAGGGGTGGGAAGTACGCCCTGTCGACTGCCCTGGCTGCTTCCTCCACCGTATCCACCATGGAGAGCATCAGCCCGCTCACGCCACTATCGAGGAGACAGCGCCAGTCGGCGTCGTTCTCTTCCGGCCTCACGGTGATGGGCATGTCCAGTTCCTTGCCTGCACGGACGTAGGCATAGATGGTTTCCGGATTGACCAGGCTGTGCTCCCGGTCAATCATCACCACGTCGAACCCCATCGTCTTGAGCGCTTGCACGGTGGGAAACGGCTCGTTTCCGGGACCCACGAGCACGACGTGCACGCTGTCTCCGGATGCCATCTTCGTCTTCAGGTTCTGAGTCACATTCATGAAAGCACTCCCCTTTTCTTCTGTGTTGTGATGCCGTGGCGTTGGCTCGTTTCTTGCAGGCACTTTCCGGAGTACGGTTTTCTCACCCTGCAGGAGCGGAGGGTCACCGTGGTGCCGCTACGAAGCCGACTCCAGGAACCGGCGCAATTTCTGCTGGAAAAGTGGACTATCCCACACCTCCGTGTTCAACAGGCCGGAAGGAATCTCGCCGCGCACGATGTCGCCTATCTGTCCCAGGATGCTGTCCCACATGCCCATGAAGGTCTGGTCCAGCCATGCGAGTGAATGCGGGGCCAGTATCACGTTGTCCATTTTGAGCAGGGGATTATCTGCCGGCGTCGGCTCCTGTTCAAACACATCCAACCCTGCTCCCTGAATCCATCCTTCAGAGAGGGCACGGACCAGGGCCTTTTCATCAACGGTCGGTCCTCTCGACGTGTTGATGAGGAAACTGGAAGGCTTCATCTTTCGTAATTCATTCTCGCCGACGATGTGGTGAGTCTCCGCACTGAGCGGACAACTGACACTGACGAAGTCAGACTCTGCCATGAGGGTATCCATGTTCACAAGTTGAGCATTCACGTCGGCTACGTCTTCCTGCCGGACATACGGGTCCCAGGCGATGTGTCTCATCTCGAGCGGCATGGTCAGTTTGAATAGCTCGTGGCCGATGCTTCCCACACCGATGACTCCCAGCGTCTTGCCGACCAGCCCGATTCCGTGATGCCTGGCCCGTTCCGCCCACTTGCCGTCTCTGATGAGCCGGTCCTTGACCATCATCCTGGTGCTCAATGCAAGCATGAACGCGAGGATGGCCATTGCCACGGGTCGACGCACCGCATCGCTCGTGATGCACAGGGCCACGCCTGCCTCCGTGAGGGCAGGGACGTCCACCATGTCGTAGCCCACGCCGAAACGATGTACTGATAGCAGTCGGTCATTTCCCTTCAGGCTGCCGGCTGTCCATTTCGGTGTGAGGCTGCACACCATGTCATAGCCATCAATCTGTTGCGGGGTGACCTCGCTCAGCATCTCAGGGAAGATGTCGTACTCGACACCCGGCGTCTCAACGAGGAGGCTGAGTCCAGGGCCGGGAGCAATGAAGTTTCCCTCAGCGTCGATGACATCCTTTGTCACCCCGATTCGTGTTGTCCTGCTCATATCTGCCCTCCTGAGAAAGATTCTCGGAACCCTTGCCAGTTGCCTTGATGCATGCGTCCCCACAGGCGGAGTACAGGCGTGGTCAATCAGCGGAATGAGAGACTCATGGTGTCAGCACTGTGGCACAGTGAAATAGGGCTGACAAGTTGTTCGGGGTCACCCTATCAACCGGTCCAATGCTGCAAGAAGGCGCTCCTCGTCATTGCCGTTGATGTGGAGGTGAGGGGCGAAACGGAGCGCATTTCCGCGCTGGCTGATGTAGATATTGCGCTCCTTCAGGGCAGTCACCAGGTTGCCGGTCTGGCCCTTCGGCAGGAGTGCTCCGAGCAGATGCGGACACCGCTGCGCCTCATCCGGCAACTGGAAGCCCAGTTGTTCAAGGTGAATGGCGATTCTCGAATTGATGGCCGATAAGGTCTCGGCGATATTGGCGACACCCCACATCCCAATCTGTTCCAGAGCGGCGATGGCGCCGGGCAGGATTGTGGGGGTGCATTTCTCACCTACCTCGAACCTTCGTGCTCCGGGCATGTAGGTGTCTGAATAGGTGGCAAGTGAGGTGAAATCCATGGCGTTGCTGCGCGCCTGCCATGATTCTTCAAGCGGGCGGGCGCTGCGCCACTGCTCGGCCACATAGAGCAGACTGAATCCGTAGGGGCACAGGAGCCACTTGTAGCCTGCAGCCACCAGGAAGTCCGGTTGGACCTCCTGCATGGGAAAAGGCATTGCTCCGAGCGACTGAGTTGCGTCAACCACCAGGATGCTGCCTGCATCCCGGCATGCCTTAGCGATTGGCCGCAGGTCGATGTACGCGCCGTTTGTCCAGTGGCAGGTCGAGGTGGCAACCACCTTCACACTCTTGTCGATTCCTGCCAGAATCGCCGGTGTCCAGTCCCCATTCTCAGGGTAGGGGACGGTGGCCATCGTCGCGCCGGTTTCCTGTGTCGTTCGCCTCCATGGAAACACATTGCTCGGGAATTCCTCCTCGATAACGAGGATGCGGTCACCCGGCTTCAGATGTGGTTCAACTGCGCGTGCTGCGGTGCTCACTCCATAGGTTGCCGAGGGGACGACTGCATAGCCATCACGGTCGCCGCCGAAGATGCTTGAAGCGAGGGTGCGTATCGTCTCCGCATCGTCGAAGAACTGGGCAGTGGTCCGCTCCCAGGGGTGACTCTTTGCCCCCACACCGGCAAGCAGTCTGTTGGTGGTTTCATTCAGTTGTGGGGAGTAGTACGCGATATTGAAGAAGGCGATTTCCTCCGGGATATCGAACAGGTGCCGTTGTGACGTGATGATGGCCATGTCGCCCCCTCCGCTATGAGTGTCTTACCACTGACCGGAATTCAGCCAGCGTGTGTGACATTAACACGATTGAGGGAAGCAGGGGAGTGGTACAGCGCATGGTGAATGGCGGAGAACCTCTTCCATAGTTGGAAATCCATGGCTGCGGGTTGCTGACTCAAAGGAAGACTGCCCAGTCTGCGTCGATTCTGAACGCAAGATGAATTGAGTGTGGTGTCCTCGGAATTGCTATGCCAACTTCCTTTCAGTCCTTCCGCCCACTACTAAGACTGGACTCGTTTTCGAGGGGGGTAGGTCACCTCTTGACAACATAGACTATCTAGTCTATAAATAGACGGACTAGTCTATTTATGGAGGTCTGTATGTCGCCCAGAGTACCAAGAGTCTACCTCGAATTGAGACAGGCTGAGATAGTAGAGGCTGCTATCACATGCTTCATGGAGAAGGGATTTCACAACACAACGATGCAGGATATCTACAAAGCGTCGAAACTCAGTCCGGGGGCTGTCTACAACTATTTCAGGAATAAGGAAGACATAGTATCCGCCGCAGTGGAGATATCTCAGAAGCGTAATACGGAGATGATAACCAAAGCGGCTTCCGGTGATTTGGAAGATGTCTTGGTCAATCTAGGTCATCTCTATTTCACTTGTGCTCGGGATGCTGATTTTGCCAGGAGCGCCAGCGTGGACTTCGCCATATACGCAGAAGCCTGCCGCAATGAGCGAATCCATGCCGCTCTTCGCATGAATCAAGATGCGGTGATTGCCAATCTGGTCGAACTGATAAAACGTGACCAACTCGCTGGAGTGTTCAACGACAAGCTCGACGCTGTGGCAATAGCCCGCGTGCTTTTCGGCATACTGATGGCTGTGGAATTTCATAAATCATTGGAACCTGATCTGGATATGGATTCATATGCCGCAGTGTTCGAGGCGATTGTGAAGGGTACGTTCTCCATGCCTAGGAAAGGAAACAGCCTGTCCAAAGACCCCGAAGCAAGACAGAAGTAACCAAAAGAGAGGCATGGCAACAATGGTCGTTACTGGAAACCTCCACAACATCTTCGTAGTTCCTTTGGTTAGAGAATCGTGGAGACAAATCGCCAAGGTTGTGCCTGCTGATTCTTCCGTCTTTGATGCTGGCTGTGGTACAGGAGGTTTGGCCCAATTGCTCAGGATAGAGAAGAACTGCAGGGTGATTGGGGTGGATTTGTCCCGCCCCATGCTGGATTTTGCCACCCGGGCAAATCAGTACGATGAGGTCCAGTTCTTACACATGGACATTAGCAATGTCTCCAGTTATCCAGAGAAGAAATACGACTATTCGGTGATGTGTCACGTAATACATGAAATACCAGCCGGCAAGCAGGCCAAGGTTATAGCTGACCTGATGCGCATCGGGAAAAGAACCATACTTCTCGATTCTAGCTCCCCTCTGCCTGGAAACATTACCGGTATTGCCGCTCGTATTCTTGATGCCACCGATGATTTTCAGTCATATGTTGCTTCGGGGGGCATCATGGGAATACTGGAAAGATCCGGACTGATTTCAAACGTAGTCCACAGAACGGTATTCAGACATGGATGCTTTCAAATTGTCACGTTGAGTCGAGAATGAAACAGGTCTGTGCAGGTCAAAGGAATGGATTGATGGAAAAGATACTAAAGGTAATCACGGTGACTCTGGGAATCATATTGATTGCAGAAGGTCTACTCGACATCGTCATGCCTGAGCAAAGGCTCAGCCTGATGGGAACTGGAGAGAATGCCAGTCACGTGCTGGCGTATATGACGATATTAGGAGCTACGTGGGTTGCTGCCGGAATCTGGGTTGTGGTGGCAGGGCGAGATCCTCTGCGGCATATTGATTCGATGAAGTTTGTCATAACATTGCCACTCTTGCTGGCTTTTGCTCTGGCGTATTCAACTATCAAAGGTTACGTTACCTTTGATCAGGTAGCTGTTGACTTGGTAGTGGACATTCTTTTCGCATTGGTTCTATTCGTCCTCTATCCACGACGAGCAGCCATCAAGAGCCAGAAAATTGCAGCCAACGAATCATAATCGAGTTTCGGAAGCGCTCAAGCCGAAGGTCAGGTAGAAATCTTTCGCGGTACTGTCTGCCATGTAGCGCAGGTCCACCAGAGCATATTCACCGCCAACTCCGACTGACGTCGCAGGCGTCGAGCGCGTGCCAACTCGGAAGTGAAGCGTGGGGAGTCCTGGTTGAACCGCCCTTGTCTCTCACAATCCGCAGCGCATCCAGGGGATATTGAGGTTGACAGCGCTCTGTGACCGCCGATTACGAACGTGGCCCGGATTGGGTGTGGTGTTCCCTGAGTGCCCCTGGTTGGCCTTCACACCATAGGCAGGATGATACCGTTGACGATACCGGCCATGTCCACAACCCAATGTGCGATTACCAGCGGGACCAGGCGACGGGTGCGAAGATAGACCAGCGTCATTGCCACAGCCAATGGCAGGAAAGAGAGGAAGCGAAAGAGTGCGAA
The DNA here is from genome assembly GCA_016930935.1 of Dehalococcoidia bacterium. Classification (GTDB taxonomy): domain Bacteria; phylum Chloroflexota; class Dehalococcoidia; order GIF9; family AB-539-J10; genus SKVJ01. The sequence goes on from JAFGFT010000006.1 coordinate 30,667, forward strand.
TTGCACGTCGAACGTAAGCGGCAATGCGACGTGTTGGATTCCCCATCCCAGCGCAACCAGAGCCACGGCGACGCTTCGAGAATTGAACAATGCGACCAATCGGGGCAGTGCATAGCCCTGGTACGTGCATTGCTCCATCAGCGCCCATACCGCGGGAAACACCAGGAGGCTGTAAATGGCCGCCCAGGCAGGCAGCGGGCTGTATACCGAGGGCGCCTGAAAAGTGCCATATATCAGGAAGCCGAATCCCAGGATACCCGCCATCGCGAGAGGAAAGACCCACAGGACGTAGACGAATCCCGTGCGTACATCCACGGTCAGGCGGCGGGAGTCTAAACCTATCAGGTCTCTAAAGCGCAGGCCTTCTGTCCGTGCCCGCCACGTGACAAGAAAGAAGCACCCGAGGTCAATGAATATCGCGTATACGGGCCAATAGCCTCCGGCGGCCGCATACGGAGACGATGCAAGCCTGAGGAACAGCAGCGCCACCAGCATTTGCGCGATTATGGCAAGCAGCAGACGTGCAAAGACAATCGCTATTGGCCATCTCAAGGTCAATTGACCGGTGGCTACTCGATTCTGAATATTGGGGTCTGAGTTGAGATTGGTGAGTTGCATACATCCTTTCCCGTCCAAACTGCGGCCGAAGACCTGTTGTCGCGTCGTCGAAGGAACATATTACCCCAGAATTGGCGGCCAGGTCTCCGGGAATCGGGGAGACACGGCGTCTGTCTCTGACAGTCCAAGGTCAGTACGGGCAGATTCGCGAATTCTGGGGACACCACATTTATCTCTGACAATCCAAAGCTAATCCGGAGGGATTCGGGAAGATAGCGCTCTGTGCGCACCGCGTCCAAACGTGGCCTGAACCAAGTGTGGTGTCTGCGGAGTTCATCCGCATTTGCCGGAGAAGGTCAGTCCTCCACTGCTATTGCGCGCACCGGAGAGCCGTCACCGCCCGTAATGGCAAGCGGAAGAGCAATGAACTGGAACCGTTCACTCTCTATCAAGTGCAGGTTGCGCACATACTCAATCACGAATATGCCGGCGTCAAAGAAGATTGCATGAGTGGGATATTCCTCACGTGAAGTCGCCACGTAACCCGGGTTGAGCACTCCATACCGCAGCGCGTAGTCAGGGGGATAGTCATAGCCAACGGTCTTGACTCTCCTCTCAACGAGCCATTCACAGGCGTCCGCCGTGGTGTACGGCGCCGTGCTCCAGAAATCGCGGCTCATATAGTCACACTTGAGGGGCCAGTCAGTCCGAAGCAGAACGATATCTCCTGCTCTCACGTGCTGCCCATGTTTGTTGAGTTCATCTGCGGATACGGGGCCATTTTGACCGAGGTGCGACAGGTTCACCACCGTGGAATCTCCCATGAACTGGGACAGGGGCACCTGGTCCATTGTAGTGCCGTGGGGGATATAGTGCACCGGGGCGTCCACATGTGTGAACCCGTGCGGGTTGAAGTCCATATACTGGTTGAAGAAGAACCCGTTGTCGTGCGTGCTGTGCGTTCGCAATTGGAAGAACCACCGCCAGTGTTCATGTATCGGGTAAGTGAGGTCGGTGACCTTTCTCATGTGCCTCGTCCCTCCTGAGTTGTGGGGACACTATACTTATCTCTGACAATCCAAAGCTAATCCAGAGGGATTCGGGAGAACAGCGCTCAATGCGCGCTGATTCCGAGCGGAGCCTGAACTAAGTGTGGTGTCCACACGATTCTTGATGTCTCTGGTGGAGTCTAGCGAATCAGCGATTCCAGCGGCGCCAAATCCTCATACAGTCTGTCGACCACGTCATTCGCCTCGTCCACGCGTGATGCTATCCTGGGTATGGCGCCGTGCACTATGTTCTTCATCATGGCAACATCTTCCTGCTCAAGCAGGGGCAGCTTCCAGTGTGCAAGGTACTCTTTCGTGACGAGAATCGACAGGACTGCCGAAGTGCCCGGAATCAAGCCGCACGCTCTCACGACGTCGTAGATTTTGTCTGACATAAAACTCACTCCGCCGGCGTCCTGGCCGACCAGTTGTGCCAGTTCTGCGACGATGCGTACCTTCTCTGAGCCCAGTTCCGCCGCCTTGAGGCTCTCTGCCGCCCTGATGATGCTCTCAGCAACTTCGACAGTCCTGCGCCGCAGTACCCCCTCACTCCGAGGGAACGCATCATCCCGGAAGATGACGGGATAGCCCAGTTCCTTCGCTGATTCATGCAGGGCTTCAGCGACAACGATGTTGTCGAGGTCTTTCTGGACTCTCACGAGGAAGGTGGTCTGTCTCAGGTCGGGGGACAGGGAAGAGGAATACGCCTTGCCCTCAAGGACTATCGTCGGACACCGCAGCATGCCGAGCTTCTGCATGAGTTCCCGCTTGGAACCCAGTGCCACATTGCCTTCCAATTCCTCATTCGGTCCGATTCCGGAGGTGGTGCTGTTGACGGTCGCCATCACGGAGGTGGTCACGGCGCTGATATCCGTGGACATGCCGCCGATGAGTCCGTCGTTCGCCGCCTGACTTTCCTCCGTCATGTGGAAGCGGTCGGGAGCCTTCTTGTGGAACGTGTCGATAACGGAGTTGGCGAGGGCGGCTTCCAGCGCCACCGGCGTCTCCATCACTCCCTGCCCGTATACCCTGCCGAGGGTCTCTATGGCAACTGTCTGGCAGAAGAGTGCGTCACGGCCTTCGATTTCGCGAATCAGCCTGGCTTCAGAGGGTGTGATGCCGCGTCGTGGCGATGCCTGACCGATGCCCCCGTCCACGGTCGTGACCCTGATGGTGTTGCTATCAGGGTCAACATCCACTGACCTCACATGAGTGTCCGCTCCAAGCGCCTCCCTGATGAGTGCGCTGGACACGGCGAAACCAACCGAGTCATCCTGAATCAGACCGCCAGGGCATATCGTGTGCCCTATGCCAGCGTACCCGGCAACACCGAGCTTCGCAGCAGATGTAGCCATTGTCCCTCCCGCTTCGCGTATGGAATGTTTCGGACTACGGTAGCAGTGTTGCGGACAATAGCCAATAGGCGGCGCTATCAGACAGAATCCGGTGGCTACGCTTGTGAACGTCTGCTGGGAATGGCGTGTGCGGCTCTCAGCTGAGAGTTCAGGGCTCTACTTGAGGGCCTTTTCCAGCACGGCTTTGGCGCTGTCGCCACCCTTGCTCTGCACAAACGAGAGGACGACGGGAACGAACTTGCCAATCATGCCGCTGTCCATGCCCAACGAGGAGAATCCGCCGGCGAGACTCAGCAAACCGCCCGCGCCGCCACCAAGCCCTGATGCCATCTTGCCCAGACCGCCCAGCGCACCACCACCGGCTGCCGGCGCTGCGCCGATCAGGGAGTCAATGCCCGGTACCGCTGCAGAGACTTTGGAGAAGTCTCCCTCTCCAAGGTTCTCTTGTGCCTGTTTGAGGAGCAAGCCAGCCCCACCCTGTGCCTGAGTCGGACTTACTCCCAGGCTCCTGGTCAGTTGGTCTACCAGTTCCATCGTCCACCTCCTCCGCGTCCAAACCGTCATTTCAGGTATACGACATGACGGTTAGAGTGTCAAACGACGCATAAGGGACACCGAGCAGCAGGTGTGGGGGATTGTGGAGACACCCTCCCCAATTGGAGAATAACAGGGAATCTGATGGCCGCAGGCATCGTGCAGAGAAGAGGAGTCCTGTCCGGCGCGGATTCCACCCGGAGCAACAGCATCGGAATAGCGAGGTCGTGCTGACGGTGTTGTATCACATCGCCATGCGTGAGAGAGGTGTCCTGCCACTGCTGTTGGTGCCGTCGAGCGGTACGCTCACCGGTCTCAGTGGCGCACCCTTGACAGGGGTATGGCGATGTATACGCTGGTGAGAAGCCCCCAGGGCTCCTCCCCGTACAGTCTCGGGGGGGGTAGGGTGCCTGTCACGGCAGGCCGTGAGCAGGCGGGGGGATGTATCCTGGTATTCCGGCTACTTGCTTCCGTTATGGTCGCATCGCTCGACCACGTACTTGAAGGTACCTGCCGGCGCAACGAACTCGCATTCGTCTCCTGACACTTTGCCGATAATGGACTTGCCGATGGGGGAAGATGCGGAGAGCCTGCCGTTTGCCGGGCTTGACTCACGAGTGTCCACCAGTTTGTAGGTAAGTACGGTGCCCTTGGCGACGTCTGTGAGCTTCACGGTATCGCCGATGCCTATGGAGTCACGTACGCCATTCTCATCAACGATTGTGGCATTGGAGAGGGTCTGCTCAATCTCAAGTATCTTGCCTTCCAGGATTGATTTCTGCTCCCTGGCGGCTTGCAGAGGCGCGTTCTCCCTGAAGTCCTTGTCAGCCGCGGCTGTACGCATCTGGTCTGTGACGACGACCCGTTGAGCCAGAAGGTCTTCCAGTTCGGTCTTCAAGGATTCGATGCCCTCTCGGGTCACTTGCGCGCTTCTGGAGGGCGTGCCTGTTGCGTTCCTTGGGGCGGTATTGGGGTCCTTCCTGACTTTGACGTGACTAGACAATCCCCTGGGCGTCAGTCGCTTCTTGTATGCGTAGCTGAAGAACCCTCTGAGGGCCGCTGCCTGACCTGTCACAACTGTCTGGCAGTAACCATCGACGTCACGCGGACGTATGGCACCGACAGAGCGGTGTCTGCCATACCAGCGGGCAAAGTTCTGCACTGCCGCCTCATGTGATTGCCTCTTGGCGCCATCCAGACTGGCGAGGTATCCAACAAGCGCCATCTCTACTGTAATGTCCTGTGGTTCAACCATGCCGAAGAGGCCTCCTGTTCCGTGCGTTGTGCACGGGTGTCGTTATTTGATTCTCCGAGTGTATGTAACCAGCTATAGCCTATGAGCCGATAGATGAGCTTCGCGAGCATGTAGGCAGACGGCGCCGCGCCCGCCTCCCTGGGGCAGAACTCAACCACATCGAAACCTACTATGGTGCGTGTGCGCGCCACGGGTTCGAGAACCTGCCACACGTCGTCCCATGTGAGACCTCCCGGCTCAGGAGTGCCCACCCACGGTAGTATGCTGCTATCGAAAACATCGGCGTCGATGGTGATGTAGACCGAGTCTGTCAGATGGGAGAGAGCGGCAGGAAGCCACTCTGAGGATGGTTTCTTTGGAGGCCAGAACACCACTGGAAGGTTGTTTTCCTTGATGTGGTGGTTCTCAGCGCTGGACAGACTTCTGATTCCAATCTGCACCGCAGGGCATATCTCGCGTACGCGGCGCATGACCGTGGCCTGACTTACGCGTGCGCCAAGGTAGTCATTGCGCAGATCCGAGTGAGCATCAAGTTGCAGTACTGACAGGTCCGGATAGCGTGCGGCAAGCGCGCGGACCGCGCCAAGTGAGATGGTGTGTTCTCCTCCAACCAACACCGGCACCTTCCCTTCATCCAGCCACCGGCCGACCTCGGCCTCAACCTTATCAGTCATGGATTGCGGTCCGGACATGTCGGGCGCCATCTCCTCTGCGGTGTAGATGCCTGCCTCTGACACGTCGGTGTCTATGGCGCAATCATACAGTTCGAGCAATCGGGAACTGTCTATGATGCTGAACGGGGCGTGGCGCGTGCCTGACAACCACTCAGTGGTCGCTTCATAGGGGACGGGTAGTACCACGTAGCGGGATGAGAGTCTGTCTTGTGTGGACGAAGGAAGGCCTGCAAAAGAGAAGCCTGACTGAGTAAGACCGGTCCCTTCATGCCCCATGGTATTTGAAAGGTGAGGGATTCTCGGACCTCGCACCGGGAGGCGACCATCCGCGCTCCGCAAGCGACACCCGTGATTTTGTCATTTTGAAACGTTTTCGAAGGTCTTCGGCTGCGACGTCGGTGTCGAAATCTTTGCACGAGAACACGTCGACGTTCACGTAGGATTGTTCAACGAACGTGTGTATCGCAATGTGACTTTCTGCCAGGAATACGAACCCTGATATGCCCCATTCCTCAGGTTCGCAATCATCATAACGAATCACATAGGGCTCAGAAATCCTGGTCATTGAGATGCGACCGGGATACTCGGCAAGTACCTGTCGAAGATGCTCTTCGTCTTCGAGCAGCTCTTTGTTCTCACAATATCCATCAATCAATAAATGCATAGAACACCCTCACACAACTATTCGGTAGTGACGCTTGTTGCCGTCGCAGGGGACAAGGGTCACAAAGACGGACGGTTCGGACGCACGGCGGGAGACACGCCCAGATACTTCTCAACAATCTCCATCGCGCAGTACTTGCCGCACATACTACATGCCTGATCCTGGGTGGGAGTCTTGAGGTGTCGCTTTCGCGCGAGGTCAGGAACAAGCGCCAGTTCAGCTTGAGTAGTCCAGTCAAGGCTCTTTCGTGCCTGAGACATCTTCCGGTCCCACGCTGCTGCACCGCGGACGCCCTTCGCCATATCGGCCGCGTGTGCGGCAATCATTGAGGCGATTACGCCATCACGGACGTCGTCTTCGTCAGGTAGACCAAGGTGCTCGGATGGTGTCACGTAGCACAGGAAGTCCGCACCTGCGGACGCTGCGATGGCGCCGCCAATCGCACCCGTGATGTGGTCATATCCGGCACCGATATCTGTTACGAGAGGCCCGAGTACATAGAACGGAGCACCCTGACAGATGGTCTTCTCCATCTGTACATTGGCTACAATCTGGTCTATGGGCACATGACCGGGGCCCTCGACGAACACCTGGACATTCCCTTCACGTGCCCGTTGCACAAGTTCACCCAGCAGGATCAGTTCCTGGAACTGTGCTCTATCGCTTGCATCGGCCGTGCAGCCGGGGCGCAGGCCATCGCCCAGGCTGAGGGCGAAATCGTACTTTCTGGCCATTTCAAGAAGCCGGTCGTAATACTCAAAGAAAGGATTCTCTTGCTCGTTGTGGAGCATCCATGCAGTGAGGAACGCTCCCCCTCGGGATACGATGTTGGTGACTCTGCCCTGCATCCTGAGACGCTCGATGGTGGACTGTGTCACGCCACAGTGGATGGTCATAAAGTCCACGCCGTCTCTGGCATGGGATTCAACGGCATCAAACAAGTCCTCAACCGTCAGGTCTACGATTGCGCCACGCGTCTCGATGGCCTGGATTCCGGCCTGGTAGATGGGGACCGTGCCGAAGGGTACCGTGCACTCAGAAATCAGTGTGCGCCTGGTAGCGGTTATATCGCCACCGGTGCTGAGGTCCATCATCGCGTCAGCGCCTGACAGAATGGCAACGCGCATCTTGCGCAGTTCAGCGTCGACATCACACGAGTCCGAAGACGTGCCGATGTTGGCGTTCACTTTTGTGCGAAGGCCTTTGCCCACACCGCGAGGTTCGAGACAGGTATGAAGAGGGTTAGCTGGGATGACGATTGTTCCGTCGATGACTCCCGACGCTACCTGCTCTGCAGGAACACCTTCCGCACGAGCGACGATGTCGATCTCGGGGGTCGAAGAACCTGTTTTTGCGCGTTCGATTAGAGTCATATTAAAGGAGTCGTGAACGGCCTGATACCTGACCGTCACTGATGAATAATCTACCACACCAGCCGCTACGGATGCAAACGAGACGAGAGTGAAAACCACTCGTCGGCTACATCTGCTCGGGAGCTGACACGCCCATCAGCGCAAGCGTCCTGGCAAGCACGATCTTCGTTGCTTTGGCCAGACCGATTCGTGCCTGCGTCAGTTCGGCGTTGTCAGAAAGGACTCTGCATTGTTTGTAGAATGCGTGAAACGCGGTAGCCAGTTCCTGTGCGTAGTGGGGCAGGTGATGTGGCTCCAGTGTGCGGGCCACCTCATCGACAATCTCGGGAAGCCTGGAGAGGACCCTCAGCAGGGCGAGTTCGGCCTCATCCGTCAGCAGGTCGGGGTTGCCGGGTTCTTCGCTCAGGCCCCGTTCCTTCGCGTTCCTGAGGATGCTGGCAATTCGGGCGTATGCGTACTGCACGTAGTACACGGGATTGTCCGCGGACTGTTTCGTGGCGAGTTCAATATCAAAGTCCATCTGGCTGTCGGCCGACCGGGAGAGGAAGATGTAGCGGCAGGCATCTGCCCCTACTTCTTCAACCAGTTCACCGAGGGCAACGACATCGCCGCTGCGCTTGGACGCGCGGACGATTTCCTTTCCCCTTCTCAAAGTCACGAGCTGACAGGTGAGAACCGTGAGTTGCTCAGGGTCTTTCCCGAGCGTCTTTACCACGGCCTTCATTCTCGGTATGTGGCCCTGGTGGTCTGCCCCCCAGATATCGATGACCCTGTCGAAACCACGTTTGACCAGTTTGTCGTAGTGGTAGGCGACGTCTGATGCGAAGTAGGTCGGAGTCTTGTCCGTACGTACCAGGACATTGTCTTTGTCTTCACCGAGGAGGCTCGACTCAAACCATATCGCGCCCTCACGCTCCGCGATGTAGCCGCGTTCGCGCAGGATATCCATCACGTGCTGGTATTCGCCGGACGCGTAGAGGGACTTCTCACTGAACCAGTTGTCGAATTCCACGTTCAGAGATAGCAGGTCTTTGCGAATGCCTTCCGTGAGCGTCACAGTGGCGATATCCGCGAGCGCTTGAGCCGCTTCCTGTTCGGGCATGTCTGCGAACTGTCGCCCGTGTGTCTCGACTATGGCGCGGGCCAGGTCGACCACGTAGTCTCCCATGTAGCCGTCGGACGCCACTTCAACGGCGTCGCCCAACTGCTGCCGGTAGCGGGCGTAGAGAGACCGTCCGAAGGTGCGAATCTGATTCCCCGTGTCGTTCAGGTAGTACTCTCTCTCGACGACGTATCCCGCCGCCACGAGTACGTTCGCCAGCGTACTGCCGAGGACAGCGCCCCTGCCGTGTCCCACATGGAGAGGGCCGGTCGGGTTCGCACTCACGAACTCAATCTGGACTTTCTCACCGGAAGCCGTCTTCGTATTGCCGTAGGTGTCCGGCGACTCCACTATCGTGTTCACAAGACCTGTCAGCCAGTTCTGTTTGAGTTCAAAATTGATGAAGCCGGGAGCGGCGATATTCACGGAGTCGATCTCGGACATCGGTTCGAGCTTGTCGACAATGACCTGTGCAAGCTGGAGGGGATTCATTCGAACCGAGCGTGCCAACCTCAGGGCGATTCCCGAAGCGAAGTCACCGTGTGTCGGGTCCTGCGGTCGTTCGATGACGATATCCGGCAGGGTTGTGAATGCAATCTGGTCCGCTTTCTGGGCTGCCTCTATGGCACGCTGCAGTGCTTCTGCGAGCTTGACTCTTACCATTTCGTTCCTAACTCCACTCCACGTTGCTGCTCCAGAGGCGGTTCACCCTCTCTCTGACTGCAACGTATCTCGGCTCAGTGTCGAATCGCTCATCGCTGATTAAGTGTTGTGCTTCCTTTCGTGCTGTCTCCAACATGGAAAGGTCTGTAAGTGTAGCAACTTGGAGCTGTGGGAGGCCACTCTGGTTCGTGCCGAGGAAGTCGCCGGGGCCTCTCATCTTCATGTCGTAGTCCGCCAGCTCGAAACCATTGTTGGTGGATTCGAGGATTCGGAGCCGCTTGCGCGCGTCAGGGGATTCGGAATCTGACACGACAACGCAGTTGCTCTTGTGTGCGCCGCGTCCGACTCTGCCCCGTAGCTGGTGCAATTGGGACAGTCCGAACCTTTCAGCGCCGAGGATGACCATGACCGTCGCGTTGGGGACGTCAACCCCGACCTCGATGACAGTGGTGCTCACGAGGATATCTATGGCACCGTCCCGGAAGCTGCGCATTACCTTGTCCTTGTCCCGTGGATGCAACGCTCCGTGCAGCAGTCCGAGTCGCAGGTCAGGGAAGACCGATTGATGCAGATAGTCGAACTGTTCCTTTGCGGCGGCTGATTCCAACTTCTCCGATTCGTTGATGAGCGGGCAGATGATGTATGCCTGTCGTCCCTCCTGGACCTGGCTCCTCAGGAATCGGTACAGTCTGTCCATCTGGCGTGAAGATATGACACTGGTCACGATTTCCTGTCTTCCCGGTGGAAGAGAGTCGATTACTGAGAGGTCCAGGTCTCCGTAGACCGTAAGAGCAAGGCTTCGGGGGATAGGTGTGGCGGTCATGGCGAGGACGTGAGGATTGAACCCCTTCTGCCGAAGACCTCCACGCTGCATGACGCCGAACCTGTGCTGCTCATCCACAACTGCGAGGCCCAGCTGTTTGAATTCGGTAGTGCTCTGCACCAGCGCCTGTGTGCCAACGACGATGTCTATCTCTCCTGTTGAAAGACCGGCGTGTACGCGACGGCGGTTTGTGGCGCTCAGGCTGCCCGTCAATAGTGCGAGTGTGACAATACGTTGTCCTGAGATGTTGACCTGGAGAATCGGGTTGTCCCTGGTTGGTGTGCCACCATCGAGAGGTTCATCGACAGGTGAATCCTCGTGTTTCAGAAGCGACTCGAAGGTTCTGTAGTGCTGCTCAGCCAGGACCTCCGTGGGAGCCATGAGTGCGCCCTGCAATCCGCTGGCAACGGCCATGAGAAGCGCTGCAAGTGCCACGACAGTCTTGCCGCTGCCGACATCTCCCTGCAGCAGGCGCGACATGGCGACTGGTTGTGCGATGTCGGCCATTATCTCTTTGAGTGCCCGTTGCTGTGGGGAGGTCAGATGGTAGGGCAAGTTGGCCAGGTATTCACGTAGCATGGAATCGTCTGGAGACAAGGGGATTCCTGGCTGACTCCGCTGCCAGCGTTGCCTGGTCATGAGAAGGCCAAGCTGCAGCGCCAGCAATTCATCGAAGGTCAGTCGCTGTCGCGCCCTCGTCGCGCGCTCCATGTCTGTGGGGAAGTGTGCTTCATGGACGGATTCGGAAAGGGGCATGAGGTGGTTCCGGCTCAGGATATCCTCCGGCAGATACTCGGTCAGTTCGGCCGAGCCGAGTTGCAGGGCTTCCGTCATCCATCGTCTCATCTGACGTGAAGACAATCCGCGTGTGAGTGGATAGACGGGCACCAGCCTGCCGGTGTGGATGCCGGCTTTCTCAAGTGGCTCCCACTCGGGCGACTCCATCTGCTTCTGATTGCGGAAGTAGCTCACACGTCCGCTCACGACGATTGAGGGGTGTGAGGCGAGGTTCTTTGCGACCCAGGGCTGGTTGAACCACACCAGTCTGATACTCCCGGTGTCATCAATCAGGTATGCTTCTGTGCCCCTGCGGCCACCAAACATGGTCAACCGTATCCTGGCAACGGAGCCGACGGCGGTCTGTTCCCTGTCGATTTCCAGTTGCCCCACACGTCTCGCCTGTGTGTAATCCAGGTACCTCCTGGGCAGGAGATACAGGAAATCAGTGAGTGTTGCGACACCCAGTTTACTGAGACTTTCCGCAGTCCTGGTGGATATTCCGCGAAGGACCGTGACCGGCCTGCCCCTGAGTTCCGTACCAGTGCGGGATGGTGTTGGGGGAGTGGTCGGCTGTGAGGTCGTTTCATCTGGAGAGAGATGACCATCGGTGGCAGGGCTATTGGCCGAGCCGGAAACGGCCGATTCCACCCCTGTGACGACCATGCTTAGCAGTGTCTGTACCCGGTGTTCTCTCTGCGCGGCGTCCAGAGCCTTGTATGAGCCTTCACGCCGCCACAGCTCTTGAATGGCGCGTCTTATGCGGGCATCGTTCCATGATTGTTGTTGGTCGAGATGGCCTGACAGGAAGGCGTCAAGTCCGCCGATTACCGCAGTATCTTTGAAGCCCTTCTGGGTCTCGAGCACAAGAATCTTGTGCAGTGATTCAAGGATGTCTACGTCTGCCATGATGACTCACCCGCGACTCGCGGGAAGGTGCGTTGGTGCTGGGATAGCGCAGGTTCGAGAAGGCGTGGCAGCATAAACCGGAAGGAGAAACAGAAATCGGGGTGCAGGGGTGCGGCACGACCTGCAGGTGTGGACAGGTCTATGCAGGCGCTATTCAATCGAGATGATGAAGTCGTAGTGCGGCTGGCCGCCATCAACGAGTTCCACCTCACACGATAGCAGTTCGCGAATCTTTTCGGACAGACTCTCGGATACAGCGGGGTCACTCTCGACTCCCGCGTAAAGAGTTACGAGTTCAGGTGCCGCGATTCCGGACTTCTGAACGGCGCCGAGTACCACGTCAATCAAATCGTCGCCAGCGCTCAGCAACTCTTTGTCGTTCTTGATGACGATGAATTCACCCTTCTTCACTTTCACGTCATCCATCTCTGTCTTACGCACGGCGCGGGTTACTTCAAGTGTCGTGACGGACTTAAGAACGTCCGTCATTGCTTTGGCATTTTCTTGTGTGCCAAGGTCGTAGTTGAAGGCAAGCAGTGCGGCCACACCCTGCGGTATGGTCTTGCTGGGAACAACGGTGACATTCTTGCTGCTGACGTGCTGCACCTGTCCTGCGGTGAGAATGATGTTCTTGTTGTTGGGGAGCAGAATGACGTTGTCCGAAGGTGCCAGGTCAACTGCATCAGCGAGTTGCCGAACACTCGGGTTCATGGTCTGGCCACCCGGTACCACAACGGTGGCGCCAAGGCTATTGAATATGTCGAACATCCCATCACCGGACGCAATGGTCACAATGGCAGTGTCCACCTGCGGAGCCCGCGACTTCTGAAGTTGCATGAATTCCTGGTACTGGTCATCCATGTTGTGAATCTCAACCTGATGAAGAGTGCCGAGTTTGGTTGCATACTGAAGGACATCTCCGGGGTTGAATGTGTGTACGTGGACTCGTACGACGGAGTTGGCGAAGTCACCGTCCGAGGCAATCACGAGAGACTGTCCCTTTCCCGTGAGTTTCTTTGTCAGCCGGTCAACATCGATGTTCTTGCCTTCAAGTACGAAATTGGTGCAGTAGCCGTATGGAATCTCCACCTTGGTGTTGGCGGAGACCATGGTCTGTGCCGGCTCGACATCAGGGGCCACCAGTGTGGGGACGGCACTTGCGTCGTCCTTGGACCTTCCGTTGAGCGATGCAAGCGCGCCATCAAGCAGGACATAGAGTCCCTGCGCTCCAGCGTCCACCACTCCGGCTTCTTTCAGAACAGGGAGTAGTTCCGGGGTTGAGGCAACAGAATCGCGTGCGGCATTGACGATGCATTCCAGCACTGGCAGGAGGGCGGTCTCTTCGCTGTCGACTATGGCTCGTGCGGCCGCTGAGGACTCGCGCAGGACTGTAAGTATCGTGCCCTCAACCGGATGGACCAGGCCCGCGTAGGCTGTTGCCGTGGCCTTTTCCAGCGCGGCTGCCAACTGCGCGCCGTCGACGCTGTCCTGTCCCTCAAGTGAATCAGCGATTCCGCGCCAGACCTGCGATAGAATTACGCCCGAATTCCCCCGAGCGCCCATAAGGGCGCCATAGGCCATGGCGCGGGCAACTGCCCCGACACCACTGCCGTTTGCGGTGGAACCTTCTTCAACAGCCGAGCGCATCGTCAACAGCATGTTGGTGCCGGTATCACCGTCAGGGACAGGGAAGACATTGATAGCGTTGATGCCGGGCACTGCTCGTTCCAGCCAGTGTGTGCCGGCGGTAAACATCTTGCGGAAGGTCTTTCCGTCGATAGACTCTGTTCTAATTGTGCTCATAGAGGTGCTCTTGCCGTGCTAAGGCCGGTCGTGGTACTATGCCATTCTATCGGGTGTCAATGCAAAGGTAAAGCAGGAACATTTCATGAAGTGTGAAGTATGCGGTAAGGGTCCCATATACGGCAATAAGGTCAGCCATTCGAAGCGACACACTCGTCGACGTTGGATGCCCAACGTCCATCGGACGACTCTTGTGATTGATGGAATGGAGTTCTCTGTCAAGATTTGTACTCGTTGTCTGCGCACTCAGTATAAGACGCAGGGCAAGTAGCCGTCCATTTTCGTTGTGAGTTCTCAACAAGGCAGCCCCCCGGGGACTGCCTTTTAGTTGTTCTCTTCATCGGCCTCAAGTTGTGTGCGTGCGTTCTGCAGAGCGTTCTCGACCTGTCCCGAGGCAGTCCCGCCAACGACGTCTCGTGCATTGACGGAGGAGTCGAGGGAGATGTCCAGGATGTCAGCTTCAAACAACGGTGAGAACTCCCTGTACTCATCAAGGGATAGCTCTCCCATGCCCTTGCCGGTAGCGGCTGCATGCCTGCTCAATGAAGCTGACACTCCATGTGCCGTGCGGAACGGTACGCCTTTCTTGACAAGATAGTCCGCAATATCCGTTGCCAGTACGTAGTCCTGGATGGCGGCACGCATCCTGTCCGCGTTTACCGTGATTGAATCAACCATGTCCGTGCACACTGAAAGCGTGTCTATCACCGTGTCTACGCTATCGAACAGGTGAATCTTGTCCTCTTGCAGGTCACGGTTGTAGGAGAGTGGTAGCGACTTCATTGTGGTCAGGATTGCCATGAGACTGCCGTACACACGGCCTGTCTTGCCCCTGGCGAGTTCAGCCAGGTCAGGGTTCCGCTTCTGCGGCATGATGCTTGAACCCGTAGTGAATCCTTCCCCGATGGTGATGAAGCCGAACTCAGTGGTGGACCACAGGACCATCTCCTCAGCGAGCCTGGACACGTGGAGCATGATGATGGCGTTGCATGCGTTCAGTTCGACTACGAAGTCTCTATCTGACACCGCATCCATGCTGTTCGCACTGATGGAAGAGAAACTCAGTTCATGCGCAACGAAGTCTCGGTCGATAGGATAGGGCACGCCCGCGAGTGCACCGCTGCCCAGTGGCAGGACATTGACTCTCGCGTAGCAGTCGCTCAGCCGGCTGTCATCGCGGGTGAACATCTCGAAATATGCGAGGAGGTGGTGTGCGAACAGCACCGGCTGTGCCTGCTGAAGATGTGTGTAGCCGGCCATCACGACGCTGCTGTTCTGTGCTGCAACCCGAACGAGTGCTGAGCGGAGCGATCGGAGTTGCCTGCGAATCTCGATGATTTGTTCCCGGGCGAACATACGGACATCGAGGGCAACCTGGTCATTGCGTGAGCGCCCTGTATGCAGCTTCCCCGCGACGTCGCCAACGATGTCGAAGAGGCGTGCCTCGATAGCCATATGGATATCTTCATCCACTGGGCGGAATGCAAAACGTCCGGCCTCAATCTCCGTTTCAACCTGGCGGAGACCTGTGACGATGACGTCCGCATCAGCTTCAGGGATGATGCTCTGTCGTCCGAGCATGCGCGCGTGTGCGACACTGCCGGCAATGTCGTGGTGATAGAGTCGCCGGTCGAATGCCAGCGACCCTACATAATCCTGAACCTTACGACTCTTGGATTCGAGCATCAGTCCTCGCCGATAGTGACGTCTTGCACCCGTGCCTGCAGACGGGAAGGCAGGCCCCACAGGCGGATGAACCCCGGTGAGTCAGCCTGGTCGAAGGTATCACCTTTGTCATAGGTGGCCAATCCCAGGTCATAGAGTGAATAGGGCGATTTCCTCCCGACGACGGTGCAGGTGCCCTTGAACAGTTTCATGCGGACTTCGCCTGTAACGTAATCCTGGGTGTTCTCCACGTACGCTGCAAGGTTTCTGCGCAGCCCGCTGAACCATTGCCCGTTGTAGATGAGGTCGGCATACTGGGTTGCCACGAAGGACTTAAAACGCAACTGGTCCTTGGCCATCACTAGATTCTGCAGGGCTGCATGAGCCTTGACCAGCACTGTGGCCGCGGGAGCTTCGTATATCTCGCGCGACTTGATGCCGACCAACCTGTTCTCGACATGATCCACTCTGCCAACGCCATGCTCTCCGGCGACTGCGTGAAGTGCCTGCACGAGAGCAATGGGCTCCATGGCGACGCCATCAAGCGATACGGGAATGCCTTTCTCGAAGCCTATAACGACATAATGTGGCGTCGCTGGTGCATCGCCAGGATTCTTCGTCCACAGATAAACGTCAGCAGGGGGCTCGTTCCACGGGTCTTCGAGAACGCCGCACTCGATACTCCGGCCCCAGAGATTCTCATCTATTGAGTAGGGGCTCTTCTTGGTGACAGGCACCGGAATGGCGTATTTGTTCGCGTACTGAATCAGTTCCTCGCGCGTCATTCCCCATTCACGCGCAGGGCCGATTATCTTCAGTTCAGGAGCCAGCGTACCGATGCCGACGTCGAGTCTGACCTGATCGTTGCCCTTACCGGTACATCCATGCGCAACGGCGACGGCGCCATGCTTCCTGGCGACCTGTACCAGCAGCTTCGCAATCAGTGGACGTCCGATGGCGGTGGCAAGCGAGTATTCTCCTTCGTAGATGGCGTCTGCCTGCAGAGAGGGGAATACAAAATCGGTCATGAATTCGTCTCTCGCATCAGCAACTTCTGCAGCGACCGCTCCCGCGTTGAGGGCCTTCTGCCGTATCGCTTCCATGTTGGGCACATTGCCAATGTCGACGGTGAACGTCACGACGTCCATACCGTATTGTTCCTGAATCCACTTGACCGCAACAGATGTGTCGAGTCCTCCGGAATATGCAAGTACTGCTTTGTCAGCCATCAGGCCTCCCTAATACGAGGAC
>JAFGFT010000040.1 GCA_016930935.1 Dehalococcoidia bacterium
GCCAAAATGGTCGGGATGAATGTGCGTCACCACAATCCAGCGGATGTCATCAAACGAGAGACGCTCCAGCCGGAGTTCCTCTCTGAATGCCCAGATTGCCTCCGAGCTATCCCAGCCGCAATCCACGAGTATGCTACCCCTGCTACCCTCAATGACGTACGCATTGGTGACACGTTCCATCCCATCTGGAAATGGAATCCGCAACTGGTGCACACCTGTAACGATTTCCACGCAGCCCTACTTCAAGCTGTAGAAGGCGTCCCGGCCCGCGTAGCGTGCCGAAGCGCCAAGCTCCTCTTCAATACGCAACAGTCGATTGTACTTCGCCACCCTCTCTCCACGTGAAGGTGCACCTGTCTTGATGAAGCCTGTATTCATCCCCACCGCCAGGTCGGCAATCGTGGTGTCTTCGGTTTCTCCCGATCGGTGGCTCACAACGGCCGTCCACCCTTCTTTCTGCGCCCTTTCCACCACGGACAACGTCTCACTCACGGTGCCAATCTGATTCACCTTGATAAGAACGGAGTTTGATGCCTTGAGGGAAATACCCTTCTCCAGCCGTTCCAGGTTGGTGACGTACAGGTCATCCCCGACGAGCTGTACATGCTTGCCAATCCTCGCCGTAAGCATTCGCCACCCATCCCAGTCCTCCTCGGCAAGTCCGTCTTCAATACTCATCACCGGATAGTCTGTCACCCACTTGGCGTAGAGTTCAACCATGCCCGTAGAACTGAGGGTGCGGCCATCACGTTCCAGCACGTACTCTCCGTTCGCATAGAAACTCGACGATGCCGGGTCCAGTGCAAGGACGAAGTCCTCGCCAGGATTGTAGCCCGCACGCGAGATAGCCTCAAGAATGAGTTCCGCAGCCTCACTGTTCGACGACACGCGCGGAGCAAAACCACCCTCGTCACCTACGGTCGTCGACAATCCTTTCGAGTGGAGCACATTCTTGAGGGTGTGATACACCTCACAACTCTGGCGAAGCCCCTGAGAGAAAGTCGTGGCGCCAACGGGCACAATCATGTATTCCTGAAAATCCGTAGAGTCCTGCGCGTGCTTGCCACCGTTGAAGACATTCAACATCGGCACAGGCAGCAACGTGGCTCCAGCGCCTCCAAGGTAGCGATAGAGCGGTACTTCCAACAGGGTAGCGGCAGCTCTCGCAATTGCGATCGAGACACCCAGCATGGCGTTGGCTCCAAGGCTGGACTTGTTGGCGGTACCATCAAGCTCGATGAGCAATCTATCTATCGAGGACTGCTGAAGCACAGAGAGACCACGAATCTCCGGCGCCACACGTTCGACCACGTTCTGCACAGCCCGCAGGACACCTTTTCCTCCGTACCGTGCAGGGTCATCATCCCTGAGTTCTACCGCCTCAAAGGCCCCCGTACTCGCACCTGACGGAACGGCACCGAGTCCCATGCATCCGCTTTCCGTCCACACTTCCACTTCCAGCGTGGGATTGGCCCTGGAGTCAAGAATCTCCCTCGCCTTCACATCGACAATTCGGGAATCTCTCTCTATTGACATGGCTATCTGTTACTCCTTTCCAGTGCGAGCTGCAAGGCCATGTTCACGGCCTCCTCAGCATTATTCACTTCAAGTACCGGACTGGGACCGATTCCATTCTGTGACAAACGCCACGTATCGATACCGATAACGGGGATGCCAGAATTGAGCGCGAATGCCATCTCCGCCAGCGTGCCGTAAGCCCCACCGATGGCAATCACCACCTGAGAGGACCGCACCACAGCCATGTTCCGCGCCTGCCCGACTCCCGTTGCTATCGGCAACGACACCCATTCATTTGCGGAGTCCCTGTCGTTCCCCGGCAATATACCTACTGTGAACCCACCACGTGAGTGGGCCCCACGACACACTGCCGCCATCACTCCATCAAGCCCCCCACATACTACTGTTGCCCCCGCTTCGGCCAGCAATGCACCCACTTCTTCCGCGAGTGTCTGTTCTCTGGAAGAGCAGGTAGCGCCTCCTATGACAGCAACCACGGTCGCCATGTGGCCTATACTACACTAGTTGTAGCGGTTCATTGCAACGTCAATGCCCTCTGCAACCATGCACTCCAGAACCTCACTGACAAGAGCCACAGACTCTTCAATCACCGCTTCCTCATCTTTGGGAAACCTGCCAAGAACATAGTCAATGAGTCCATCGCCGGACCACCGCACAGAATCCTCCGCGTTTGGACGGCCAACACCAACGCGGATACGAGGAAAGCGGTCAGTGTTCAATGAACCTATTATCGACTTCATCCCGTTATGTCCACCAGGGCCTCCTGACAGTCGAATCCTCAACTTCCCCACGGCCAGGTCCACATCATCGTAGACCACTATCAGGTTCTCAGGAGTAATCTTGTAGGCACGCACCAGACATACCACCGCTTCCCCACTCAAGTTCATGTAGGTTCGCGGCTTCGCGAGCACAACATGGCGGCCGCGTACCGTCGCATCCGCAATCTTCGAACGGCAACTTGTACGCGAGAAAGTCGTTGAGTGCTTCTTCGCAAAGAAGCTGACGCACCGAAAGCCGACATTATGCCGCGTCGCAGCATACGCGGGTCCGGGATTGCCAAGGCCGATAACAACTGTTGTTGCCATAAGTTCAGCCCATTATAGTGGAGCGCCACGACACAGCCAACAGTTGCCCATTTGTGGCCAAGTGCACCTCGCCTTGACACCCCATAAGGCTCAAGCTACCATAAGCCAACTCTGCAAATGGCCATCTGTTACATCCAACCAACCCCGATTTTCGGTCAATTCTCCCCCTCCAGTCATGGCCAAAGTCTATTTGTACAGGGAGGTTTCTAAATGTTCTACGAAGTCGACATTCCCAAGATGGGGAAAGACAAGGTCTCGGCCCTGGTCACTCTGCGTCCCGCAGCGTCCAGGAGACTCATCGCGAAAGCGACTGTGGAGCTCCCCGAGGTCAAGGCCGCCCGCAAGAAGGGCATTATCATCATCGCCAGGGGCATCACCGCAGCCTACGTGAGTGAGGAGATGTTCAACATCACAGTTGAACCCAAGTCACAGCAGACGGCAGGCCTCATCGTCAACAGCATGACGAACGCCAACACTGCACCGCCACCCTGCACGATGCACGTAATCAGGGACGGCAAGGTTGTGGAGAACGCCGATTCCAACAAGGAAATCTTGGACTTCGGTCCGGACGATGTCCTCATCAAGGGCGCCAACGCAGTCGACCCCCAGGGCAACGCCGGCATCATGGCATCCTCACTCAAGGGCGGCACGTGGGGAATGTTCACTCCCATCGTGACTGGCAGGAACTCAAACCTCATCATCACTGTGGGTCTTGAGAAACTGGTTTCCTCCGTATGGGACGCGTGCGAGCACAGCGGTGTGTACTACTACAAGTACAGCATGGGACTTCCTGCCAAACTGACGCCCACGGTAACCGGCAAGATTGTAACTGAGATTCAAGCACTCGGCGTCCTTGCGGGCGTCAACGCCTATCACATCTGCTCCGGCGGCGTCGGTGGCTGCGAGGGCGCGGTCACGTTGTCTGTCGAGGGTAGCGAAGCCAACGTGAAGAAGGCTCTTGAACTGGTCAATTCCCTCAAGAATGAGCCTCCCACCTCAGTTGAGGAAACTTACTACGTCAGTTCTCCAGAGGACTACAAGTTCGACGCGCGGGACCAGCTCGCGACCTTGAAAGGCACGTAGGTTTCATTACCTATCAGAAAGGAGACTCGAGGAGGAACTATGAAACTTGCGCGCATACAGTACCAGGGCGCACCCACATGGGGTATCGTCGAGAAGGACGATATCTACGCACTTGAGGGCGACGTCTACGGCTCTTTCAACAGGGGTGCCAGACTCTGCAGCATGTCTCACGCCACACTGCTGGCCCCGGCTGAGCCAAGCATCATCGTAGCCTGCGGGCTCAACTACATGGGCGAGATCAAGCACCTGGGAGTCGAAGTACCCAAGGAACCATCTCTCTTCTTCAAGCCCGCCACAACCGTCCTGGACCCCGGCGTGACCATCCCCTACCCTGCACTCACGGAGAAACTCTCTCACGAGGGAGAGTTGTGCTGCGTGATGAAGAAGACGGCGCGCAACGTGCCTGAGGACAAGGCTCTCGACTACGTGCTTGGCTACACCTGCGGCAATGACATCGGGATGATGGACGTTCTGAAGCATGACAACAACCTCATCACACGGGCGAAAGGTTTCGACATGTCTTCAGCGCTTGGCCCGGTCCTTGAGACCGACCTTGACCCCAAGAACCTCGACATCAAGGGCATCATCAATGGTGAGGTCATCCAGCACGCCAATACCGGTGAGATGCTGTTCAGCGCAGCACACATCATCAGCTACATCTCAGAGTTCATGACGCTCCGCGCCGGCGACGTTGTGTTCACCGGAACTCCGGAGAACGGCCACTATGTCGTCAAGGTAGGCGATGTCATGGAAGTTGAGATTGAGAACATCGGCAAGCTGACAACGCCGGTTGGACCCAAGGCATAGCATGAACCGCAACCCCGGGTGCAGGCCACAGGCCGGCCCGGGGCACAACGCGACTACTGAGGCTGTTCACCCGTCACCGGAAGGTGGCCGGTGGGCAGCCTCATTGTGAATACCGCCTCTCCCCATCCCATTGGCAGCCGTGATGCTGCAGTCGTGCTCGCACACAATCTCCCGTGCTATCAGTGGCCACGTTCACGTCCTCGCCCGGGCGTCTTCGTATCGTTGAGAACCTATCGCCAATGCCTGGAAGCATCTCGTCTGATGGTCAGATGCGCATTTCGGCCAATCCAGCAGTGCCAACCACTCCGCACATGCTTCAGGATTGTGGGACGCTCCAAAGGAAAGGGCCGGAGCTTCATGCCCCGGCCCTTGACGCCACAGGAATTGCCGAAAAAAACGGTGTCGACTACCAGGCTCCCTTCGCCTTCTTCCACGGGTGCGCCCTGAGCACGTCCTCTCTGATCTCCGTGCCCCACCCGGGTCCGGTGGGAATCTTCATGCGCCCGTTCGCAATCTCTGGCAGATTGGTCATCAGTTCACTCTTGATTGGCAGTTCATCCACATCGGTCTCCATGATGTGCACGTTCGGGAGTACCGCACAGAGGCTCGCGCTGATGAACGTCGAGAGGTGGCTGTAGTAGTTATGCGGCGCCATGTTGAATTCGAATATCTGAGCCAGTTCTCCGACCTTCTTCGCCTGGCTGAAGCCCACCCACGGGACATCCACCATGAAGACATCAGCGCTGCGATTCTGGAAATATGGCAGGAACTCGCGCATGTAGATGAAGTTTTCACCTGTACAAATAGGAGTCCGGCTGGAGTTACGGATGTCCCTCATCGCCTCAGGGCTGTACATGTCGATTTCAAGCCACATCAGCTTGTACGGCTCAAGCAACCGGGCGATGCGGATGCAGCTCTCAGGCTTGAAGTTGAAGTTGAGGTCGAGACAGATGTCGATCCTGGGACCGACCGCGTCGCGGAACGTCCCTATAAGTGTGTCGATATGCGAAAGCATCGCGTTGTCCGCCACCTGATCGGTCGTCCCTGGCCCCCCTCCAAACCCGTGAAAGTGCGCGGACGATGGGTTACCGGGAAGCAGGATATTGGTCTTCAGCGCTGTGTAACCGCTGGCTGCGACTTCTTTGCCCAGCGCGTGAACATCGGCCATCGTGCGGATGGGTGGTTTGCCCATCTCCGGGTAGAGGGCTCTGGTGGTGCCGCAGTGCGACCAGTAGAGGCGCAGGTCGTCACGCGTTGGTCCGCCAAATAGTTCCACGACGGAGATTCCCAGCGCCCTGGCTTTGATATCGATGAGTGCGAGTTCAACGCCTGCAGCCGCCTGGGCTCTGACACCAAGGGGTCCCTGGATATTCAGCCTTGCCATGTCCGCGAAGCGCATCTCGTAGGCCCGCGGGTCAGTACCGACAAGTATGTTCTTTATATCCTCTACTGCCCCTGCGACGGCGAATGGTCCTCTCGGAACGCTGCACTCGCCCCAACCGGCGAGCCCCTCATCGGTGCTCACCTTCACGAAGGTCCAAGACTGCCAGCCTGCATCAAACACAAAGGCTTCAACATTCGTGATTTTCACTCGCTTCCCTCCTCAATGACGATGAATTGGCCCAGTGTAGCAGGAAGAAATGCAGATGTAGATAGCACGAACGAAACGGGATGACTGCCTCACACATTGCACTGTGCGCAGCAGTATAGTACCAACACCAACTGAAGTGAAGTGCGCTGCCGGCACCGGCCTGCGGCCCGGCAGCATCGTTCTCCGATGGAGGGAAATCTCAGCCCGGGATACTACAGACCAGACAGGCCGGAGTAGCCTCCACGCCTATCGAATTCAGCATCCTCGTATTCGTAATCCACCTGGTCCCCGCTGAATCCGCTGTCATCCTCTTCCAGGTCCAGTTCTTCCATGTCCTCCATGCCAATATCAAGCATGAACCGACCGGACGAAGCGACGACCCGTTTTGGCTTTCGCACATCTTTGAGCTCTGTCATTGCATACCTCTCTCGCCTTCGAGTAATTTATCTTTTACTACGTGTCGCCTGCACCACCGCTCGGTTGCAGGCACGACAACATGGCCCCACATACTGGCCCCATGGAAAATACCCCTTGGCCACCCCACCAACACACAAACGAGTTGCAATTATAGCGCCATACGGTCGCGTGTCAAGTACTTTGAGGCCATAATTCGAGATTTCTTTGAAGGATGTGTCAGTTGCCTCCAGAACGATTGACAGTCATACTCAGCCCGCCTAACATTACGAGGCAAAACATGAGTTGTGAGTATAGTTCTCGCAACCACTGATTGAAGGACAGTACAGTATAGATGGCCATCCACAAGCAGAAAGACCGACCCTCCACCGACACACTGGAAGCGGCTCGACAGATCGTCGCCTTCAGGGCGAGACATGCCCCTCCGAAGCCGGAAGAGGGAGTGATTGAGACCGACGCTCTCGGCACACTGTTCTACTCTCAATTGATGTCCCTGCTGGAATCACTCGGGTTGGCGGTGCAGTACCACAGGGGCAAGGGATTCCTCGACAAGACAGACAAAGTCCACTACCGCATCAGCGAACACCGGGCAGTCCGGCTTGAATTCGTGGACAAACTCACCGTCGGTGCCGTCGACGGTCCCCGCGAACTCGCAAGCATCGGCAAGTACACGGCGGGCGGATGGGAAGAAAGGCTGAGAGAGGGCGCCGACGAGGCCATACGTCTCGATGACCAGATGGAGCACGTTGCTGCGATAGAGGCACAACTGACCCAGAGCCAGGATGCTGCGGACGTTGTCGCGCTGCTTGACTCGTCACCGGACAGGGAAGAGCTGCTCAACATGCTCTGCCTGAGCGAGAAGAGAAGCGCAAACGCCTATACGCTCTACATGTCACATATCCTTACGGACAGGATTGCGGACGCACACGCCATCATACAGACAGCCATCGAACTGAATCCGAATGACGCCCGTCTCCATCTATCGCTTGGCAACTTCTACTGGGCGGCGATATCCAATGCCAAGGGATGGGCAGAAGGGTCAAACCCCGGACCGCTCAGACAGGTCACGCTGGAATCGCTTGAGATACCCTATGAGAAGGCGAGGAGCCTGGCACGCACGCACTACCTGGAAGCGATGCGACTGTCCACCAGGCGTGACATTGAGGAAGAAGCGGGTTCTCAGCTGTCTTCGCTGCGCTCCTGAGGCGCAGACCAGTTGTCTCTACTTCGACGGGCTGAACACAAGCGCCACTCTGCATGCAGTCTGCAGACAGGTGTCAGTCCTGCTGTTCTTCGTTATCATCATCGGGCTGTTCGCTGAGGAAGTCCTCCACTTCACGTTGAAGGGAAATGATACCCTCCCTTTGCCTGTTCAGCTTCGACTGATACTGTCTTTCAAACTGAGCCACCACCGAGGAAAGGTCGCTACTATCCCCCATTGCCTCGTTAATCGTGTCAAGCTGGTCCCGCGCACGCTCTTCATCGGCGGCATCAACGGAAACGCCATACAACTCGCGCAGCAACTGCATGAGGCGCACTTTTCCCACGTAATCCTCATCCACCTGAACGTACTGTGGCAGATGAACGATGCTCCACATCGCCTCGATTCCCCGGGACGGCGACTGCTCGATAATCTGGAACGTGATGGACGACGGACCCGTGTAGTCTGATGGCAGAATCTTCAGCCGGAGCACATCCGCCTCGGCCTCAGCCCCTATCGCACCACCACTCACCAGGAGCCTGCGGGTATGAGGCACCATGTCATACATGCTGCCGACCCAGACGTAGCGTCGCACCCCCACCGCCTCCAACAACTTGATGACGTCATCAACAAAAGTCTCCCCATTCATGTGGGGTTCCAGAATCTTTACGATAACAAGGTCGGGACCATCAGTCCGCCGTGCGCACGTCACAACCGTGTTGGGTACAGTCAACTCGCGTATCCCGTCCCTCAGGTGCACGACCGGCCGATAACGGGTGAAATCGTAGAAAGAGCCAGGGGTAGCAATGCGCGCCACCTCCCATGCTTCGAACTGCCGTTCGATATCTTCAAGCGCGAGCGTGCTTACCCTGCCTGCATCAGTCCATGGCCCCACCATCGCAATGGCGTGCGGCTCATTCAGTTCGGGCAGTGGCCCCGCTATATCGAAAGCCCCGATTCTCATTGGCTCAGTCCTTCGTCACCTGCCCTAAATTGTCCCCAGCACCACCCATCCTGTCAAGTCATTTTCACCACAATACTGTCTCCAATCGTTTGACATGAGACTCCCGCTCACGCAGAATTCACCCTGGAACTGGTTCTCTCCACGTTCTGTTGAGTTCGGCGGCAGGACAAGACAGCTATGAAGAGGGTGGTGTAATCAGCACAGCTCTCTCACAACAAGACGAAAGAGAAGGAGTGGAAGATGCCAAATCACGTGTACAAGAGCATTGAGCTCACCGGCTCCTCACCGACGAGTATGGAGGATGCGGTCCGCGTCGCCATCGACAGAGCTGCCAAGACAATCCGCAACATGAGATGGTTCGAAGTTGTGGACACCAGGGGCTACGTTGAGGACAGCAAGATTTCATACTGGCAGGTCACTGTCAAGATCAGCTTCACGGTAGAGTAGCTGCATCGAGGGAGAGTCCCCGAGGCCGGGAACACGATAACCTGACAGACACAAGGGCTCTGTGGGTTCGAACGTCCACAGGATGTGCGGTGGCTTCGTTACAGTCTGATCCGTTGCTCAGCGGCGCGTGACTGTTACGTTGAAGTGATGTTGTAGCGCGATGTCATCCGCCTCCAGCGGCCTGCGAAGAGTGGTGACAATGACTGACTCTCCCTCTTCTGTCGCCATGAACACGAAGCGATAGTCTCCCCACGCGCACACCTCGCACTCACGGTCTTCCGCGAACACAAGTGTATCGGACTCGAGACTGAAGACAGCTTCATCGAACTCAGCGTCCCACTGGTACCCCGAATCAGGGTTGTCAGGGAGAGACAGCACGAAACTATCTCCTTCCCGCACCACAATGGGGATATCCGGATCCAAGTAGACGTCCATCTCAAGGGGACCCGGAGGTTCAGAGGTACACCCCGACAGCGCGTAAGCCACCAGCATCAGCAGGATAGCCATGGTAAGCCGGACGGCCGGCAGCGATGGAAGCGCTCTTGTGTTCTTCAATGCAGTATCATTCCCCCTCAACCTCACGCCAGACATCCTCCCAGGTAGCCCTGAGAGCCCGCTGACACGCACAATGATACTGGACAGGTGGTAGGGCGGGCAAAGGCGCAGAAAGGCACGTTCCGCGCCTGAAGGGGCCTGCAACGGGCAGCCTTCACAGGAATATCACCGTGGGATTCCTGTCCCTCTTCCTCCTCCGACGGAAGCGCGTGGGACTCCAGAGCCGTTCCATTCGACAGCGCACAGTTGTTTGCCATCCGCAACTCCGCGCATGTAGTCTTCTTTACACGCAAGGTACTGTCGGTTGATGCACAAATGAAGGGAGGAACCACAGTGAGCAACGAACCTGAAGAATCCAAGAAGAAATGGGAGACCGCCGGTCTCTGTGTTCCAGGATTCCTGTTTCTGGGCCTGGGAATTGGGTGGGCACTGGGGTACATGATACCGGGTCTCTTCATTGGACTGGGCGCCGGATTGCTCGCCCTAGCAGTGGTGCGCATGAAGATGAGCAAGTAGTCCCCCCGCAACGTCCCGCCTTCGCTTTGAAACCATGCACACAACGGGAGTGCATTCCCTCACGCCACGCCCGCACACATAGGGTTGTACGTATCAAGATGATTGCTGACCCGGGAGTTCACCCGGCGCGTGTGCACGCACGGGACTGGGAAGTCATGCCGAGGGAGGGACTCGAACCCACACTCTCTTTCGAGAAGCGGATTTTAAGTTGTGAGTCGGGGGTGATGCCCTGTGCCGCGTCGTGCCTTTCAATCGTGTGGCGTCGATGGGGTCATAGCTGGCACTGACGGGAAGTGACGCTGGGTATTGGGGCCTGACGCGAAGTCCGTGATCATTCTGTGATCATTCGGACAGGATAACTGAACGCATGTATCCCGACCCGTGTGAGGAACGGCTTCCGCACTAGATAGCGTTGACTCGAGCAGTGGTGAACCATAGACTAGACTCAATGGAGAAACAGACAGCGACGAAACCTCCCCCCAAAGAGCCCAAGCCACTACCACCAGATGTGATCACTAAGGGGAAGTAGAGAATACCGTCGCAACGACGAAGATCCCAACAAACAGGACCTCGGCTGCCGCGGACATCACGACGATGAACAAGAGGCCTGACTTGGCCGTCAGCAGCCGCTTGTTGTTGGCGTAGGCTCTCGCAATGTCGGCAACCAAGGCATGCTTGATTTGCTCAGGGTCATCCTGCCAGTACTGGTTCCACAGAATGTCGCCGTGACTGCTTCTCTGGAAGTCGAATGTCTGCAAAGCGGAAAGCGCGAAGACTGCCATCACGACGTAGGCCACCAGCGCGAGCACCAAAAATACAAGAGCATGGGTGGAAATTGCGGTCCTGCCGATGCCCAACGCCGTCAGTCCAATAACGACGCTGGCCACGCCTAGTACTTGTACTATCTTGGCGTCCAGAGCCTCGGCATCCCGGAGTTGTAGCTCTGGGCCATGCTTCGTATGTTCGAATATGAAGTCGAGAGTATCCTGCCGTGGTTCTGTCTGCGGAGTGTTGTCATCCATGTAATGTCCTCCGGCTACGTGATGTTTGATCCATTCTAACGCAATCCGCTGTGGCGCGACGGTAGTCCGTGAGGACAATCGGGATGGCTATAATGTGTTGTCTGTGGTTGCCAAGCACTGATCCAGTACACAAGCTGCTGCCTCCTGGAGACCAGGCAGAACGTGTGAATACGTGTCCATCGTCACCGCTATGTTGCTGTGCCCGAGTCTCTCACTGACAACCTTCGGGTGTACTCCCGCCATCAACATGATTGTGGCGTGGGCATGGCGCAAGCCATGAAGTGTGAGGTGCGGGAGTTCCGCCTTGCGGACCACGCGCTGGAAGTCTTCGCTGATGTCGTCGGGGATTACAGGCCGTCCGTCCGGGCGGGTGAAGACGTAGCCTGTAATTGTCCAGGCATCGCCCAACATCAAGCGTTGAGTCGTCTGGCAGTCCCTCACGAACTCAAGCACTTTCACGGCATCAGGGGATAGCGCGATTGACCGTCGAGAACGGGCTGTCTTGGGCTGACCAACAACCAGTCCTTGGCCGGTAATGCGCTGCAAGGTTTCAACCACACTCACCCTGAAGGTCTTGAGGTCCACATTCGCCCATCGCAGGCCTGTCAACTCGCTGCGGCGCATGCCCGTGAGGATGGCGAAACGGTAGAGGCTAGCATAGTGGCTCGTATCGCATGCCTGCAAGAACACGTGGATGGTAGGGATGTCCCACATTTCCATCTGTACGCGCTCTTTGCGGGGCGGAGTCGCGGCATCTGCGGGGTTGCGAGATAGTATGCCCCACTTGACGGCGTGAGATAGAGACTCCTTGACGATGCGATGAAGTTGGACAATCGTGGTAGCACTCAGGCCGCGCTCGACCATGTTGGAATACAACCCCTGGATGTCTCGACCGGTCAAGGCTTGTATGTGGATCGCGCCAATAGAGGGATTGACGTAGCGATTGACGTATCCCCGGTAGCCTTGCTGTGTGCGGGGGGTGGTGTTGGTGGCACAGTACGTTTCGAGCCAGCGCTTCATGTAGTCGGCCACAGTCTCGCGCTGCTTCGGTAGATACCCGCCATTCTCAACGACCGCCATACGTTCACGCAATGCGCGCTCTGCAGTCTTCCTTGTGCCCCTGACCGTCTCAGCAACTTGATGGCGTTTGCCATCAATCTCAGGGCCATCGTAGCGTAGGAACCAAGAGCCTGGGGACCGCTGCTGGATTGAGCCTCTCATCTATGAACCTCCGTAGTTACATTGAGTCTCTTGGGATGCCTATTCAGGCTTCAAGTACGGATACCTGCTGCTGGAGAAGACAAAGCTATCGTGTTGAGTCCTTGCGTATTCAGGTGGGTAGCCGACAAGCTCCAGAAGTCTCTCCGGACATTCCTTGGCAATGCTAGAGGGGTCTTGCTGAGGGTCCTTGTGAAAACCGGTGTTGCCGGAAGCGAACATCTCGTCCTGGGCAGCCACCAATCGGGTCTGCTGCTGAAGAACCCATTGTCTCAGGCTGACAACCACATCAATAGCCTCCTCAGGTGAGATGGTTTTCCATTTCGGTCCCTTGGACAGGAATGCGAACCAACGCAGATAGACCATCTGTGCCTGAAAGCTGAGTCCAATAGAGTCGAGAGTGGGAAGCTGGTGGGCGGCGTCTGAGAACTCAATGTTGAACCATTCGGCTTCATCATCATCAGGGGCATTGGGTACATCCCATGCAATGATGGCCTCAAGACACGCGGCCCCATCAGGGGATACAGAAGAAAGTGCAGGAATATGTGCGATGGATAGGTTCCACGTTGGCTCGGTCAATCGAAAAGTGCGCTGCTCCCAACCACTACAGTCGGCGGCGACTGTATCTAATACAGTGGTAGCAAGAGGTTGGCCAGTGAGTTCAGCCGACCTTTCGCCGATGGCAGCGGCAAACGCCCACATCCAGAGGTACCTGGGATTGGGAAAAATCGTGTAGAGCTTGGAAGCCCAATAGGCCTGGCGCACGGTTAGAGGTTGGTCCAGATTCAGTGCGAAGCGCCACACCTGCATCAGTGTGGGGAGGCACTCAGCAGGGAGGTCGTACTCTCGCAGAGATGCGAGGCTCCACAGTTCGTCCTGGTCGCTGGTGGGCCGATTCCGAAACTGGGAAATGAGTTTCAGCAAGGTTGTGGTTGCAGGCTCAGGCTTGCCAGCGGCGCGCAGGCGACCGCAAATCACCGGGAGCAGTTCCTCCCGAGTGGTCTTCGGGTGCTCGGCCACCGCGGCGGCGACGATTTGTTTAACAATTGGGGAAATGTGTTTTCCCTGAGACATGTGCTCCTCCGTATTTGTTAGTCCCACCAAGGGTATCTATCCATTCCCATCTTAGAGCTTTGACAACGTGCTGCTTAGACCTTAGCATATTGGAACGTTACTCCTCTTGCTATGAAAGCGTTAGAATTCATGGTAGATGGTGCGGAGTCCAAGTGTCAATAGGGAGGCGACAATGGAGAGGCTGTTACTCAAACCAAGTGAGGTGCAACAGGAACTGGGGGTGGGCCGGTCCAAAGTCTACGAGATGCTGGCCTGTGGTGACCTGCCGTCAGTCAGAATAGGCCGGCTGTTCAGGGTGTCAAGGAAAGCACTCGACGAGTGGATAGAACAGCGCCAGAATGGAGGCGGGTAGATGGTAGAAGAAGGAGGCGGGCGGTCGGCTTCAGCCCCGCCGCCTGCCGACGTGGTTCTCATCACCCCCAGCCCGACAGGGGCGCAATTGAGACCCGCGAGCGAGGTTGAGGCGAAGCCGCGTCTCGCAGAGACCAACCGAGCGAACGGGGGACGCAGCCGCGCAGCGGCGAGTATGCCCTCCTCGACTTCGACCAACCCTGTCGCAGACAAAGCCTCCGCTCTCCTGGGCGGTGTGGAGGCGGTTCCGTCTCGCCGCGAACGTCTTGGTGGCGGGTGTAATCAACCAACGTGAAACGTGTTCCTGACCCCCTCACATACTAACAGGGGGTCATAGGTGTACATAGAAGGAGGTATGTGGAAGTGAGTAAACAGGTATTGCAGGGTCCGCCGAAGTGCGGCAACTGTCGGTTCTACTCGCAAGGATGGTGTGGGTGCATGTTTGGGCAACATGAAGAGGAAATGCGCGAGCCGGAGGATACTCCATGTGGTGATTGGGCCCCGCCTGATGCCACCATGGGAGTTCTTGCCAATGGCACGATTTGGGAGTACAGGCGATGATTCACTTGGTATTGGTCGGAGTTGACACGCTGGAAGTGGGTTATGCGCTGTCCGGGGAGCTGAGCGAAGAAGATGTCGCGGATTTGGAGGATGCCAAAGGGAAGGCCCAGGAGAAACAGTTCGATTCGAATGGGTGTCCAATAGTGTTTCATGGTCGCAGTTTTCGCATGATGCCTCGGGGCACGTCGGGCAAGCAGTGGCGGTTGGAGAACGATGATGTGTCTTTCTCACTCGCGAAAGAATGGCGCGGTGGAGAGGTATTCCCTGAAGGTCATTGCGTGTTCCGATCGAAGTACCTGTGGAGGGACGGATGGGAGGTGGCTGAGGCCAAGTTTCGCGCGTGGCTGTCGAGTTGGGCCAGTGTAGTGAGTGACAAGGTATCACGGGTAGACCTGACAGCGGACTACGCCTGCGCCTGTCCTGAGGTGGAAATACGGGGACATGAAATCACAGGCACCGTTGTGAAACGTGATGACTACGCCTCCGGCTCTCACGCACGGGGACATCGACTCACAGGCTACACGTTTGGTGGCGGGAGCCTGTTGGGTCGCATCTATGACAAGCGAAAAGAGGCAACGCAGTCGGGCAAGGAATGGTTCTTTCCAATGTGGAAGGAGAATGGCTGGGACGGCGAATCGCCGGTGACTCGGACGGAATTCGAGTTCAAACGGGATGCCCTGAAGGAATGGCAGGTGGTTGGTGTCTCGGACCTGAAGGCGTGCGCGTCCGACTTGTGGAGGCATGCCTCACAGACGTGGCTTCAGTTGCGGACACGGGTGGAGACGGACAGCAACTATCGACGTTGGCCGGTCTCGGAGTTCTGGCAGACGGTACAAAAAACGGTGGAGAGCTTCGGAATGGTCACTGGTGTAGCTCGCTCGGAACAGGTGAAGCCGCAGATGCGTCGTCTCTGGAGAGCAGCACTGGGTAACCTGGCATCGGCGGTTGCACTGGGTAGCATGGCGGGATTGGGTGACGGACATGGCTGGGAGGTGACGGTGGGGTGGCTGGGGGAGAAATTGGACAGTGAGGAGTTCCGGGACATGGTGGAGACGCGGCGCTCGAAGTTCGCGACGATGTGAGAAGCGTCAGAGGCCTGGGCGATTGTGTGCACATGCATAGACTGCTGAGGTGTGGGGAGCTATGATGTGGCGAGAATGCCGGATAGCTTTGAGACAAGGAAAGAGTCAGGTTTCAGCGAGCAGAGGGTACACGAAGCGTTCCGTAGAGTGAGGAACCGGCTCGTGAAGTATGACCCTGACGAGGTGGTCTTCCGCTGCATCGCGAAGCTGAACGAAAGGCCTTCTGACCCAGTGCGCCAACTGGAATCATATCCACCTTGGAGGCTCTTGCTGTTGGCGAAGTGGGCACTGGTCCATGGCGAGGTGCCTGCGACTCCGAGACGGCTGACGGAAAGAGCCTTCGACGACTTGAATAGGCGCATGTGGGACCTTGAAGGGGTGCTAAGGCTGCCATCTGAGTACGAAACTTTGCTCCTGTGGCTCAAGGGGGTGGCGTTCCAGCAATTCGGTCTACAGCGTGAGTTCAATCGGACCACCTTCTCCCGGCAGAGCCTCCTATTCGGCCCGTTGAAGGAGAACCACAAGCTGAAGGCGTGGTTCAGCGAGCAGTGCGGTATCACCATCGGCGATTTCGTGGACTTATCAGCACTTCTCATGGTCGCATTGGTCGGGGACGAAAGAAAGAGTGTCTCTGTCGATGAATTGGTGAAGGTGTTCACGGATTGGGACAGATCCACGGTGGAACGCTACTTGGACCTGCTTGGGCCCGGTCTTGCGGAACTGAGGCTAAGGCTGCGAGAGGAGCAAAATACTAGTCTTCCAGTATCTCTGGAGTACTACGAGAGCTCGCCGTTAAGAAGGACTCCTCTCCTGAAACACAACGGAAGGTACTTCCCCTTCAGTCCAGTCCTGCTAGCTCGTTCCTTAGAAACGTTCATATACGATACGCTGAGCGAGGCCGACCGGTACCTCTTCTTAAACCTGTTCTGGAAGGTGTTCCAACGATATGTGGGGTCTTCAGTGCTGCGATTGGGCGGCCAGACGCTTGCTGAGGGGGACCTCAAGAAGCTCCCAGGGAAAGGCAAGGTGGTTGACTACCTGTGCCTTGATGGCTCCTTGAGAGTCCTAGTTGAGGCAAAAGCAGTGGAGATGCCCTATAGTGGCAAGGTTGGTCCTCGCGCAGAGACTGTGAAACGCGCCACTCGAAACTCGGTGCTCAAAGGTATAGAACAAGGATTCGACACAATTGCACGGCTACGAGGACAAGGGGATGCCAAAGAAGCAGGAAACAGCCACTTCGAGGACTACCTGCTAATTGTAACGTACAAAGACCTCTTCATGGGAAATGGAGTCATGTTCCGTGATGCGGTGGCGAGGGACAAGCTCAATGAAATGGTTGCTCTCCACGATGGTGAGCCTCCCATTCCATTCGACCATATCTACATCATGTCAATCGACGATTTCGACTTGCTGGCAGAGACGATTGCTAAAGGAAGAGCGAGCCTTGCAGATGTGCTTCGACACGCCGTAGATGCGGATTCGTCTTCCAGCACGCGGAAGTACACCTTCGAGCAACACATCATGGCAAAGTGCCCTGGGGCGCAGTTCCCCGAGTGGCTCGTATGCGAGTTCCACGACATACTGAACCGCAACACGTCAGGCCTCGTGGAGACAAACAAGTGATGGGAAGGATGGAAACCGCTACAGGCTGGCAGCATGTGCACGGGCATTGGTTGACATGAATTAGTCTCGAATGATTGGGGCCGACTTGGAGGCCGATAAGCGTGGCTTGTCGACCTATCGGATGGATTACTTCTCTTGCTCACTAGTTTAACCAATTGGCAACCAGACTGCGCGGCAGCACACGGACGGCGGCGGACCACCTCCGAGGACTTCGTAGACCACAGCATAGAGCACGATGCAAGGTCTCGCATCCAGCCCGTGATCATTTCGTGATCATTCAGGTCAGAAGACACCAGCCAGAGGCAAGAAGAAGGGCTATGGAACTACGTTCAGGCTACGTTTGGTGCCGAGGGAGGGACTCGAACCCACACTCCCTCACGGGAAGCGGATTTTAAGTCCGCCGCGTCTACCATTCCGCCACCTCGGCGCAAACGACAGGCTAAGCATACGAAGCCCGGGGAGAAAAGACAAGGCGGCGAGCGGATTCGAACCGCTGAATAGGGGTTTTGCAGACCCCCGCCTTAACCTCTTGGCTACACCGCCATGATGAAGGCTGGAGAAAATGGAGCGGAAGACGAGATTCGAACTCGCGACCTCCTCCTTGGCAAGGAGGCGTTCTACCGCTGAACTACTTCCGCCCGCTCGCTCGCTATTGTACCGTTTCTCTACCTCTCTATTCAAGAGAAGAGTGCCGAGGGGGAGACTTGAACTCCCACGCGCTCACGCGCACCACCCCCTCAAGATGGCGTGTCTACCGATTCCACCACCTCGGCATAATGGCAGGGGCGGAAGGACTCGAACCCTCGACCGGCGGTTTTGGAGACCGCTGCTCTACCAACTGAGCTACACCCCTATCTACCAGACAACCTGTTCATACCCCTGGAGCGACTCGAACGCTCGACACACGGTTTAGGAAACCGTTGCTCTATCCTGCTGAGCTACAGGGGCGAGTGGAGATAGGGGGACTCGAACCCCCAACCTCCGCGATGCGAACGCGGCGCTCTCCCAGCTGAGCTATATCCCCAACGTCGGAATTGTATCAGGCTACACGACCGACAGCAACATTCGTGGTCTTATGTTTCGTACCACCGGAGAGAATCAGCAGTGCTACGTTGAGGGTACTACCCCTCACCAGTCTACTACGGACCCCACTGCTCGTAGAGGATGACTTCACGCCGACACTTCGGACACAGCACGCTCACGCTGTCGCCCCGGTCGAGCCCACGAGATGCATCACGGGTACTCTTGCTCACAAGCCCGAGGTCCTCACTCAGCATCAATGCGAGGCCCATGTTACCGAAGGCCTTTGTTCCCAGTTTGTCAGCAACCCAGCGAACCTGATCCACAGTCCCCACAATACCGCCACATTCCTGGCAGATGATGAGTTCTTTCTCCGCTACCGCTGTCGCGGTGGTTCTGTCATACGTACCCGTCTCGAAATCGTTCGTCAACACCACGCCAGTCTCCACCGTGCAGTACCGATGGCACTGGCCGCAGAAGATGCAATGGTCATGGTGAATCGTCACCGTCCGGGTGCCTTTCCCGTCCTTCACCTCATCCACCACCTCAATCGCCCGCGCAGGGCATACCTGCGCACACGCGCCACAGCCGATACACTCATCATTGAACTTCGGCTTGCCACGGAACCTCTCTGGGGGCACCGACGGCTGGAACGGATAGCCGATGGTATACGGCTTGCTGAACAGAGACCGGAGGGCCTCCCTGACTTCCCGAACTTTTGGTGTCCTCATGTACTAAGCTCCAAGCATGATTGCATGGACAGCAGGCTGCAGGATGTGCTCGATGAACCATGGAAACGCCACGCCCAACCCTATGCACAGTGCTGCAAGCACAATCATCGGCGCATACATGCTGACCGGACTCTCTTTCACATTCCGCAGCGCATCCGGCAACGCACCGAAGAATACGCCCTTTTCATATCTCAAGAAGTACCCGATGGTGATAACGGCGCCAACGGCACCCACCACGGCGAAACCCGTCTGTCCGGCCTGGACGGCAGCCACGATAATCAGCAGCTTGCTCCAGAATCCACCGAACGGCGGACATCCGCTCACAGAGAAGAACCCGATTGCAGACGTCACCCCCGTGACCGGCATTCTGCAGTTCAAGCCACCAAGACTCCCAAGGTCACGAGT
This sequence comes from Dehalococcoidia bacterium, assembly GCA_016930935.1. GTDB lineage: Bacteria > Chloroflexota > Dehalococcoidia > GIF9 > AB-539-J10 > SKVJ01. Next base: position 19,290 of record JAFGFT010000040.1, read on the forward strand.
CCCCGCCTGTCTCTCAACGGAACCCGCCCCGAAGAAGAACAGTTCCTTGAAGATGGCATGATTCACCAGGTGGAACAACGCGGCAGCGAGTGCCAACGGAGTACCCACTGCGATTCCCAGCAGCACGTAGCCCATCTGACTGATTGTGCAGTACGCGAGCAACCGCTTCATATCGCTCTGAACCAGGGCAAGCAGCGCTCCCACCAGGATGGAAAGTGACGCCAGCACAAGCAACACGGTCGAGAACGTACTCCCCGGCACGAACACCAGGAAGAGCAACCGCATCAGCCCGTACAGACCGATGACTTTGATAAACACGCCTGACAGCACTGCCGATACGGGGGAAGGGGCCGACGAGTGCGCATCAGGAAGCCACGCATGATAGGGCACAAAAGCCGCCTTCAGAGCGAAGCCCGAAAGCAGAAGAATTGACGGAATGGCTATACCGGCAACGCCGGCCGCATTCATCCCTGCCATCTCCTCAAAAGAGACCGTTCCAAGCATGGCGTACATCAGCCCGATGCCGCTCACAAGGCAGAGCGTGCCGACCGTGCCGAGCACCTGGTACTTGAACGAAGCCTCGAGATATTCCTTATCAAGTCCATACGCAACGAGCGCGTAGCAGGCAAGTGCCGCTACCTCGATGCCCACGTACATATTGACTATGTCCGCACCCAACACAACCATGTTCATGCCCGCAAGCATCAACATGAACAACACATAGTACTTCGCCTTCGACGTGTACGAATCCATATAGGAAATCGAGTACACTGAAGCCGCAAGACACCCGAGTGAGATAACCAGCAGCATCAGCAGGCTCAATCCGTCAACACCCAGGTTGATACCAAGAGGTGACGCACCACCCGCAACCCATGCCACCGTTGCCCCACCCAGGACCGGCCCCGCCAATGCGAACACCAATCCGGCCACAATCACGGTTCCCGCATTGCAGAGAATGTCCGCAACGCGTTCAGAGCCCCTGGAAGACAACGCCAGTGCAAGTGCTGTCACAAGAGGCACGACTATCAGAGCAGGAAGAACAGCACTCATCCCTTCAGTCTCCTCATCTCGCGGATATCGAGCGTCCCGTACTTCTCATACAGGCGCACCGCGGTGACAATCATCAGACAGACAACAGAAGCCCCACCAACCACGGCAATCAACCCGATGGTCTGAGAGACCTCGGCGACCGAAGACCCACCTGAGCCCACGACCACCACCAGTCCGGCCACTCCGATGACCATCAATTCAATACCAAGCACCACCTTCACAAGGTTGCGCTTGAGCAGGACACCATAGAGTCCAACCGCAACCAGCACGACCGACAGGATACAGAGCTGGCTCATTGGTCCCTCCTTCCCCTCTTGCGAAGCATTGCCCACACCGCAGCCAGCGCCGTCGCAATCACAAGTCCTTCACGCAGCAGCCCCACGCCACTGCCCTCTTCTCCACCCAACTGCGCCATCGAATCAACGGGCAGATATCCCCTCGCAATCACGATGGCAACCACCGTGAACGCAACAAGGCTCACGACCGCGAATACCATGCCAAATCCTTCAGCGAACGCAGGAACGCTATCGTCCGGTCCTGTGTGAGCCACACCCCACCTCAGCACCAGCAGCAGCGCGACCGCAGCCAGGATTGCCCCAATACCAACTTCCACTGCACCGAGAACGAACATCGCCACAGCGAACAAGCCCAGGGCAACTCCCATGGACACGATGGTCCATTTCGCCTGTCGCACTTGAAGGGCGACAACGCCGGCAATCGCAATCAACACAAACAACACAGACACCGTGCTCTCCATAATCTATGTCCTACAGGGCAACTATCACCAGGAACAGCACCACAACCGCCCACAGAATCCACGACACATACGTCGCCAGTTTTCCACTATGCAGGGCGCTCAAACCCCATCCAACAGGACCGGCCAGTTTCCCCAGCCGTTCGAGATCGAAAGTAGCGCTCTCACCCCTGTCATAGAGGCCGCTCAGGCCAGGCAGTCTCCTGATGCTGTCATAGAACTCCGTCCCCAACACTCTCGTGTCATTCGCCGCCGCTACCCGGCCATATCCGGTATCGAGCGAATCCGTCGTGCCCTCACCCGTCGTCTCACCACCCACGTAGACCGGGACCTCTCTTACGACACGAGTGCGGGAGGAGAGATACACCAGGTACCCAACGAGCAGAGCGACAAGTAGCAGCGCCGTTCCCGCTGTGGGACTCCATATCCCGCCGATGGACAGCGCTTCAGGGAAGGAAGGGAACTGCAGGCCGACAGCCGGGCCAATGAAGTGCACCAGCGGTACCTGCGCTGCAAATCCAAATATCACACAAAGTGTGGCGAGCACCGCAGGCGCGAAGCGCATGGATGCGCCAACCTCCGACACCTTGCCCATGCCGCGTGGTGTGTCACCGAGGAACACTCCGTGCGCCACCTTCACGAATGATGCTAGGGTCAACGCGCTGCCGAACATCGCAGCCACGAGGAATATCCAGTAGCTACCAACACCAGCTTCAACAAGACCCTGGTAGACCATCCATTTCGAAACGAACCCGTTCAACGGGGGAATACCCGAGATGGCCAGAGCCGCTATCTCGAACGCCCCGAACGTGAACGGCATGACACGTGCCAGTCCGCCAAGCTTCGCAATGTCCATCGTCCCGGTCTGCTTCTCCACTGCCCCTGCGGTCAGGAAGAGGCAACTCTTGTAGATGGCATGGTTCAGCATGTGGAACAATCCGCCCGCGATACCAATCGCGGTTCCCGTTCCTATACCGAGTACCATGTAACCAACCTGAGAGACTGCGTGGAAAGAGAGCAGTTTGCGAAGGTCGTGCTGCACCATGGCCATCACGACAGCCGCAACGATTGTCACCGAACCGATAATCATCATCAGCAGGTTGAGACCAAGATTCACCTGGAACACATCCAGGACGATTCGCGCAAGCAGGTAGATGCCAAGCAGCTTGTCCAGAGACGCGGGGAGCAACGCCATCACCGACGTGGGCGATGCCTCCGCCATGTCCGGAATCCAACTGTGCATCGGCATGGCTCCGGCTTTCGACAGTGCCCCAAGCATTATCAGCACAAAGGCAGCCACTGCCATTGCACCGTTCGCCGCCAGAGATGTCTCACTGATAGTAAGGGTATGAGACAGCGCGAACACCAGACCAACACCGAGAATAAGAGCCAGATCAGCGGCTCCCAGTATTATCATGCTCTTGCCGGCCGCACGCATCACCTTGTTGCCGTCGGCATCCACTGAGCCGATAGTGGTCAGTAGAAACAGGGTCACCAGTATCAGGCCCCAGAAACCCACGAACGCAAGCCAGTTGTTCGCAAGAAGCGCACCATTCGCTGCGCCGATACTGATAAGAACGTAGGGGTAGTACTCGCGAAGCCTCGACCTGCCCTTCATGTAGCCTATGGAGAACACCGTCACCAGCAGACCAAAGAGGGAAGCAAACATGACCATGAATCTGTTGAGCACGTCGATGCGGAAATCAACCAGGTAGCCATCAACGAAGCCAAGAGACACGGCACGGTACGTTGCTTCCGGCCCCACCAGCACCGCGATGCCAAGAAGGAAGGCAGCCGCACTCACGACCGTACTGAAGACCTCGCGGAACCTCTCAGCCTTCACAGGAATGGCAAACGCCACTACTCCGGCAAGCAGAGGAAGGAAGACCAACCAGGGCAACATGGGAGAACTCATATCTCCAAGAAACTCCTCGAACGATGTGTGAACTGCCGCTTGAGGTCCGCTGTGCGCTGCCACGAAAGTTCAAGCATTGCCTGTTCGTCCAGCGACTGAACCGGTTTGCCGTTTTCGACCAGGACAGCGCGATTCGTGCAACAGTAGCAGGGGTCTATAGACGCGAGGATAATCATTATGTCCGCCACCCTCTCGCCAGTGAAGCGAGACCTGAACGATGGCAGGTTTGAGTATGTGGGCGCACGTACTTTCAAGCGGTACGGGCTATTCGTTCCATTGGACCGGATATAGTGGAAGCACTCGCCGCGCGGCGCCTCTTCCACTCCGATTCCCTCACCGACAGGAACCTCGGGAATCTCCTCAATGATGGGCCCCTGCGGAAGCCCGTCCACGCACTGGCGAACCATCTTAATGGACTCCAGCATCTCAAGCAGCCGCACCACAGCCATGGCCAGGACATCGCCACCCGTCTGGGTGATGACCTTCCAGTCCAGGGCGTCATATGCGGCATACGGGTAGTCTCTTCGAACATCGATGTCAACACCGGCGCTTCTCGCAACCGGGCCGACGGTGCAGCGATTCATGGCTTCTTCACGGCTCAGGTTTCCAACGCCCTTAAGCCGCGCAAGAATGACCGGGTCATCCAGCACCGCGCCGATGAACATGTTTATCTTCGGTTCGAGTTCGTCCATCGCCTTGAGGATGCCGGCATACTCAGATTCCTTGATATCCTGCCGCACACCACCGGGCTTAATCATTGCGTACGACTGACGATTGCCCGAGATTCTCTCAAACAGGTCGCACACCAGCTCGCGATACTTCCAGGACCACATCCATATCGTGTGATATCCGATGTAGTGACCTGCCAGTCCCAGCCACAGCAGGTGGCTGTGAATCCTTTCAAGTTCCGCAACGACCGTGCGGATGTAGCGGGCACGTTCCGGAATCTCCGCTCCGGCAAGGTCCTCGACCGCGTTGCAGAACGCTATCGGATGTGATGTGGAGCAGATGCCGCATATCCTCTCAACCAGGAATACGGTCTGGTCATACGTCTTGCTCTCTGCAATCTTCTCGATGCCACGATGCATGTAGCTCGTGCGCCAATCGATATCGACAACCCGCTCACCTTCCAC
>JAFGFT010000041.1 GCA_016930935.1 Dehalococcoidia bacterium
AAGGGATCTACGAGTTCGGCGAGATTCTGTCCTATCTGTCCGAGCACTCGTACCACGGCTACTATTCCCTGGAGATCATGAACGCATTGCGCGCAACGCAGGATCCCGGCGTGATTGCGCGCGAAGCCATGGCCTCCCTGGATCGGTTGTTCCGTGGCTGAGGCTTCGGCGGGGCTTGGAATGCGAGGACTACATGCCCAAGAGGTGTGTTTGATTACGGGCGCCCCCAGGGGAATGTGCGCCCTGCTTGTAGAAGGGATCCGGCACGACGAATCTGACCGGAACAAACGGACAATATCAGGCCCTATTCTCAGAGGTCTCTCTAGTGGCCTTCTTCCTCTTGGAATTCTGGGAACAGGATACTTGTCTCCAGTGGGCACATAGCTGACGTTGTTCCCTAATTGGGGCGCCGTTCTTCGTAGCGGGATGCCTCTCAGGAACTGCGGCAATGTTCCTGCTGAATATGGTGAGGAACCCGGATTCCACCTTCGTGCCACTTCTGTTCGGGGTGCTGGGCGGATGGGGGCTCGGCGTGAGTGGCCCGACCTGTTACGCGGCCCTCGCCGACCGCTTTCCCGGGCGGCACTACGGCTCCATCCGGGGCGTGATGATCCTCTTTGTCTCGCTTGGCGCCGCCGTCGGATCGTGGGTGGGAGGTTGGCTGCACGACCTCACGGGCGGCTATGAATCCGCCTTCATCGTCGTGCAGGCGCTGCTACTGTCGGCAGCCGTGCTCTTTGTGGTGGCCACACGCCGAAGCGCGGAAGTGGTGTGGTAGCGGAAGTGGAAGGGTGAGTAGGAATTGCAGGTACCAGACGCGCCGACGTGCGGCCTTCCCGAAGAGACACGTGTGGTGTTTTCCGAAATCTCCGTGAGGGCTTCCGTTTATCGGGACCTGGCAACAGCGTCCTTGGGAGTGCCTCCCTTCACGAACGTGTGCCTGTCCCCTTCGTTCTCACCCAGACAGACTCACAGTTTGTCACTGGACCAGTCCTTGGGGGGCAGGCCATGGTCGTCTCACGGTCACCTACCGGAGGGTAGGCAGCCGATTCAGAACCCGCTGCCGTCGGGAATGCCGTCGCCGGAATTCGGCGCTCCACCCATGCCCGCGGCTGCCCTGGGATAATCAAAACCGCTTCCATCGGAAACGCCATCGCCGGAGTTGGGAGCGGGACCAGTCGGCCCACTCGCGGCCAGCGCTGAGCCGGCGGTAACCAGGACCAGCAACACCACCACAAGCAATACAAACAGTTTTCTCACACGTTCCTCCTCATAATCAGTCGCTCCGGAAGCCGACTCGCGGCCTCCGTCTGCCGAATAACGAATGCGAGCCCTCTTCTGCTGCAAGTCGTCGACGGCGAGGACCAACGCACCAAAGTGGCCGCATTCCTATGAAGAACGCAGACGACGGCGTTTTGTCAGGAAGATCCCAGGAGTTCTGGGAATTGCAGGAACACGATACTTGTCTCCGGCATCCCGTGAGTGCAGTCGTTCAAACGTAGTCGACAGGCAATTCAACGCGAGCATCGAAAGTAGTGGGCAATCAGGAATGGAGTCCCCCGAATGGCACCAATGGTTTCAGGCACTCGGTAGTGGCCATGTCCTCACAGTGAACCACGGCTTTCTTGAAGGCCAGTCCTCAGGTTTGTTCAGTATCGCGAGATGTTGCTGCCGCAAAAGGCGAACCTTGGGCCTTCATGCTGTGCGTTAGGTTTTGGACTCAGGGAAACGTGTAGTCGACTGCATGGCCCCAGGGCCATGCGCCCCAGAACAGTGGGTGCGCGCATCCGGCAGCTGCTCTGAAATTCCTCGACGTGACAGACTTGTGAGAATGAAGACGCGTTGCTGTGTTGCCTGGTTGTTAGGGCACACAACGAGTCAGATAAGGCACCGCAATCGCAAGGCCTACTCGTCCTCAAGTAGGTCACTGAGCCGACTCGCATGGCGCTCGATTAGACCCTCAATAGCTTCTTTCAGCAGGTGTGCGTTGTCGCACAAGGTGTAGTCCAGGTCTGTATGCCATTTCTCGTCATGGCGCCTGACCAGTCGCAGAAAGCCAGGCTTGTTGCCTATTTCCACCTCGGTCCACGGCACGTACTTGCTCTGCAAAGTCCATGCGGTCGTGAGACCCCGCCTGGTCATCTGTACGCCGGTGTCGTCAATGTCTGCCTGGGCAATCTCTTCGTGAATCTTCTTACCATCACGCAGGTCTTTCAGCAAGCCAGCCTTGATTCTTGCCGCTACGGTCTCATTCAGGATGGTGACAAGTCTTGTGAAGTCGCCTTCGTTGACGATTCTCACGAACGCGAATTCCTCGTCATTTCCGAAAGACACATCGTATTCAGTTCCACCGGGGAGACGGGAATGTTGCTGTCGACCCCAGCCGATTCTCGTGAGTGATTCCAGTGGCCAAGTCCTCCCGTTCCACTCGATTGCCCTCCCGGAAATCTTGAGGGGCTTCTTCTTGAAGCGCCCTCCAACTTGTGCCTCCAGATAGACGGTATTTGATGTCCGGCGTACCACATTCCACCTCCCAACCCCACAATGCCGACTCGCAATAGTCGCAGACGACTTGCTTCGTGTCAATGCCTACGTGACTTCAATCGCTCATGAGACAGGCCCACACGGAGATTCGAAAAAGATTGCAGTGAGCTGCGGACTCCCATGACTGAAGCTGCACCAACAATATCGAACGGAAATCGCCCAACGTGATTTCCGTGGCTGATGGGCAACCACGTGTAGTGTCAAAGAGCTTGCCACAACGGGCGCGTCGCAATCCCGGCGTCCGAAGAGGATTTCGAGACACCGTGTAAAATGCGATGCTCGACGTGTCAGGACCCGTCGCCTGGCTCGCCTGGCCTTTTGCTCACACGACGCGTGGCCCATTCTCTATCGAGCCACAGCTTCACGTCGTCGATGACAGCCTCACTCACGTCTCGGACAGTGAAGTCCGCTCCCTCTTTCAGGGCCACCTCTTGCTTGAACAATCTCCAGAGCCTGGTCTCTATCTTGCGCCGCCACCGTTTCTGCTCGCGCGTACTTAGTCCCCTGAATTTCTTTCCGTACTCTGCCTGACTCAAGAGCTGGTCTGTGGCCGTCTTGCTCCAGAGTTCCGACTCATCCAGTGATTGCGCGATTCGGTCGCTAGGCACACTTGTCATTGTATTGGAAGTATGGCACGCAACCTCGATACTGTCATGTGTGGCAAGATGTACGAACCATCTGGCGTGGTTCGGGGGACACGATACTTGTCTCATCTCACTCCGCGACGATGGCGTAGTGCGAGTACGCCAGTCTTGTCTGTCCTGAACTGTCTGAATCCGCGGCCGCATCATCCACGACCTGGAGGGCGCCGACTCATCGATAGCCGCCCCATCACATCGTGGAGACGCTGAAGTAGCAGAAGAGAGGGAGAGTATATGCCACGTCGAAGGACGTTGGGAAGAACCGGGTATGTTGTTTGCTGGATTTTCAGTGTCTCAGGAATGTCTCTGCCTGCCGTTCCTAGGTGAAATACTCGACAGTCATGGTCGGCAGGCTTCCTCGGTCCCAGTGAAGGAGGTCACGGACATCGTCGAAATCCGACCTTGGGTCCCTGAATTGCAGGCGTATCTGGAACTTGTTCTCGCCAACCTTTTCCTGAAGTGCCGCACGCATGCCGACGCAGTTCCTCGGCGTGTTCAGGTCGTCGGAGTTGCACCATTCACAGATTGGGTTGGTGGGCTCGCCCACAAAGTAGTGGTCCCTGATTGCACTGTACTTCTCTTCGTACGCTCGTAAGCAGCCAAGACCGGGAAACGGGGCGTCATAGGGAAGGTTGTATCCTGAGAGGTCAAAGATGACGCGCGTGATTACTGCATCGTCGGGAATGTCCGAGATGCGATAGGTAAGAAACCCTTGAATGTCCCGGTTGGCATTGTCGTCGCCCACGTACATACCTGTGGTCCTTTCGACGCCGCTGCTCCGGATATAGCCACTCATCCCTTCGTCCGCCGATAGCGTCAGAGAGTTCACGGCCCGCTGCACAGTGACGTCGACGTGGGACGTGACCGGCGAACCGCCGCATGTTGCCACCAGGTTGTACGTGACTGTCGCATCCGGCGTTACCACCACTGAGCCGCTCGCAGGTACGGTGCCGATGCCATGATCAATGCTCACAGACGTAGCGCCCGTAACATTCCATGACAGTATAGCGGTCTCGCCCGGCTCGACGGTCGAGGGAGATGCTCTGAATTCTGTCACCATCGCCATAATTGCAGCGGCGGGAAGCACCTTCACGGTGGCACGCGCTTCGGCCGACCACGTGTCGCTGTTGTCCTGCACCGCGAAGGTGATAGCGTGGTCGCCTACGGAGAGCGAATTTATCTCGCATGCAGTCGACCTGCTCAATTCGCCGTCCCTGTCCGAGCGCCAGAGAAAAGCGACCACTTCTCCGTCGGCATCGGTACCCTGACCGATAAACGTGACGGTCTCACCCTCATTCAGTTCTACGGGCGAAATGACGTCTATGTACGCTTTGGGTGGCTGATTCGACGGAGGTGAGGCGATGGAGCACCCTGCCAGAACAGGCAATGCACAAACAAGGGGCAACACTTTCCTCATCTTCACACCTCCCAGAATCTGGTCGAACGGTTGCCTCACTACGAACTTGAGCGCTATCTCCTGCACAGTACAACGACTGGAGGAATCCGCGGGGTTAGAGTCGGGTTCCAGAATGTCCACGCTGACCCCTCGATAAGCCGCCCACTGCCTGAGTGCTGCTCTACCCCTCAACCTCGAGCGTGCGTTTCATGGAAATACCTCGCTGAAGGCGATAGGATTGTGCCCAACAGATCAGTACGTGCGCTCCTTCTCATGGTAGAGAGATAGGAATTGCGGAGACGGAATGACGATTGCCTGGCAAGGCCAGTCAGCAGCATTCGACATAGTTATACCTGCCCAACGGCGTCGGTAGGTGAGCTGTTGGCGATAGCGAGGTCTCATGAACTCAGTAAGACACTCCGAGAAATTCAGAATTGCTCAGCAGATAGAAAGGGTGTTTCCCCTGTTCAGTGCCGAAGGGGAGAGGGTGTGGGTTCCCGGATGGGATTATGTGAACGTCATGGGGTCAACTGACCTGCATGAAGACTACATATTCCTGACGACGAGCCATGACCATGCCGGGTCAGACGCTATCTGGATAGTGAAGCGGTATGAACCCGAGAACCATTTCGTGCAGTTCTACAGAGTCGAGCCGGGTGTCAAGGTCGGAGTTATCTCCATAGTGTGCAGTCAGGTAGACGAGAAACTCACAGAGGTTGAGGTCACGTACCAGTACACGGCGCTGAACACGAAGGGCGAGGAATTCATTGCAGGCTTCACTTCGAGCCAGTACAAGGACTTCATTGCTGAATGGCACCGGTTGCTTGTGAGCTACTTCGGCTCAAAGAGCCAGCACGGCATGCCAACCGACAGCCACTGAATGCGGCATTTCTGGATGTGCGTTCGGGTCGCGAAGGATTGCCTCGCTATTTCAGCAAGCTGTATTCTTCATGCGATACTGGTTCCAGCCACGTAGTCAAACCTATTTCAGGGTTGACCAGTATGAAGAGGTGCACGAACCAGCTATCCGTGGCGGCGCCGTGCCAGTGCTTCGCGCCTTGAGGTATCTCAACAACATCTCCTGCATGAAGCTCTCGCGCTGGCTTCCCCCATTCCTGGTAGTAGCCTCTGCCGCCGGTCGCGAGCAGCACCTGGCCCCCCGCATGTGTATGCCAGCTATTGATGCACCCCGGCTCGAAGGTTACGTTTCCCACGGGGCACGCCGAGTCGCGAGGCGTCAGCATGTTCATCCATACCGCTCCGCTGAAGTTGGGGCTTTCGACCTTCTCTCCCAGGGGGAATATCACACTACTGCTGAGATTGTCTGTGCTCATGGTTCGCTCCTGTTTTCTTCATTAGGATCGCTTCAAGGAGACGCTTGCCAACTCGGCAACATTCACTCAACGAGAGGTCTGGCGCCGCTGCAATGCCATCGCGTGATGGGCTGCGCATCACGATGCCCTTTTGCGTGTGAGGCGTACTGCTTCCTGAATCGCCGACTCCAGCGACTGAGGTTCGTCAGTGCCAATCCTCACTTTCTTGGCTGTTTTGAACTCGACCTCGACAGCGTCGAAACCGGACACGTTATACAGCCAGCCATGCGGCGTCAGTCTCGTGCCCCAGCCATAGAAGAAGGGATTTCTTACAGCCCGACTGGATTCGATGTCTCGAAGCCGGTACTGCCGGCGGATGAACCCCGGTCCGAAACGCACTTCAAGTGTGTCGTCGTTGATGGTGACCGTTAGATTTGAGTACGCGACCATTGCCACAGCGAGCAACACCATGACGCCGACAGAAATCCACTTCTGGTTGGCGTTCATCATTGCCACGCCAACGATGAAGAGGCCTGCTGCCATTCCGGCCAGCGTCACCCACCCTGTCTGCGTATGTTTGTATGGCACCACGATGCACCTCCATTCAAGGCGACGTATCATAGGGGCGCTCCGCATCGGAAGTCAATTGGGCAGTGTGATGATGGTCCTCCAGAGTGCCGGGCACTGGTAGCTCACAAGTCCTGATAAGTGCCCATTGAATGATGTATGATGATTGACAGGAGACTCTGGTGGTATTACATGCGTAGTGCCCGGGTTGGCTACCTCTGTTGGCAGTGAAAATTGGAGGTGCAAGATGGCGAATGAGGAAACAACTCCAGAGAGAATGCAGCTTGCGAAAATCGATGAACTGAACCTGGACGAATCACAACTGGCGGAACAGCTATACAATAGCGCCGGGCTGAACCCGGTAGTTGATGCAGGACTGAAAGACTACGACAAGCGACTTCAAACGGAAGATAAGATGATTACCAAGGTGTTTGGCCCACGCGGGACAGACATCAAGGGCTATGGTGAGGCTGTGGCCAAGAGAGTTGCTGTAGCTGTCTATGCCCTTCTGAACAAGCAGTATGGCGGTCAGATGGGCGACCTCAGGTCGTACATCATGGCTCTTGAGGATGAACGCGATCGGGCCAACGCGCGGTACGACGAGTTGATGGGCAGAGTGGTTGGGACACTGGGCGAGGAATACAAGGATTTGAGGACTGACTCCAACACGTTCATGGAGAAACTGACGACAGTACTTGGTGAAGACGCCAGGCAGTCAAGGATTGACCAGGCAGCGCTTGCCGAGAGACTGGCCGACATTGATGGGTTGAGAGCAGAAATCAAGATTCTGACACAGGACAAGGAAGGCCTGGGGGAACGAATAGCCGAGCTGGATTCGAAGACAAACAGCCTGGAATCCGAGAAGGCGGCTCTGGTTGCTGAGATCGCACGCGTGAACGAAGTCCACAAGAGACTCAATACAGCGGTAGACACACTTGCGACGACAATCCCTCACCAGGAAATCGGCGACGGGTTGGGCGAGGAGTTGTACAGTTTTGTGCTGAAAGACTCGAAAGTCCCACACGCGGTCATAGATGGGGTAGGGAAATTCATTGATTTCAAGAAGTACCTGCGAGTGGCAGCCGCACGAGGCGCAGAAGAAGCAACCAGCCAGTCAGAACAGACGTTGCGTAAAGCACTGAGCGACTAGCCGGCATCAGCTTCGATACGCCGCATGCGTAGTGAGAGTCCTCTCGTCACCATCATGCGGATTGCTGTAGCCTCACTTTTTGCCGGAGGTCTGCTCGAGTACGTCGTGGGCGTCCTTGCAGTGTGAGAATACTGCATAACGTTGAGACACATCGGTCGGATTGGAAGACACCCGAATTGTCCGGTTTGGATTCGCAGTGTGCATGTTGAGTGTCGGTACCCTGCGAGTACGGCGAGGATTGATTCTCTTGTTCGTTACTTCAGGGCACTGACAATATGCGTGTTGTACTGGCCGTGTGGGCCGCACAATCTTGCACTGAGCCATGGCATACTGGGCGCTGCAACTCAAAGACAAGTCCTGGGGAGAAACGCGAATCGTGAACGTCAAGAAAGTGTGGGCTGTGTACTTCAGCGCAACTGGAACCACCGAAAAGGTAGTGACAAGGGTCGCAGAAGGCGTCGCCGATGAACTGGGTGTTGCTTATGAGAGCATTGACTTCACCCTTCCAGCTGCACGAGAGGCTGTCTTGAACTTCTCCGCCGATGACCTCGTAGTGTTTGGTACACCCGTCTATGCAGGGCGTGTTCCCAACGTCCTTCTGAAATATCTGGAGACCATTCGGGGAAATGGTGCTGTCGCAGTGCCTGTGGTGGTCTTTGGCAACCGAAGTTACGATGATTCCCTCATCGAACTGAGAGATATACTTGAAAAGGACGGCTTCCACACTATTGCCGCGGGGGCGTTCGTTGGTGAGCACTCGTTTTCATGCGTGCTTGGCAAGGGGAGACCGGATGATGCCGACATGGTCGTTGCATATGACTTCGCCAAGCGAGTGGCCACGAAACTGGGCGCTATCGCTGACTCCCCGGCGCTATCGCCGGTGACTGTGAAGGGCACTCCGTATCCCTACCGGGGCTACTACCGGCCTCGCGACCCCCAGGGCAATCCCGTTGACATGCGCAAGATCAGACCACTGACGAGCGACGCATGCAACGACTGCAAGACATGCGTGGAGGTCTGCCCGATGGGGTCCATTAGCTACGACGACGTGCGGGAGTACACCGGCATCTGCGTCAGGTGCGGCGCCTGCGTCAAGAAGTGCCCGCAACAGGCAAAGTACTACGATGACGAGGCTTACCTGTACCACAAGCGTGAACTGGAGGAAGGTCTCACCAGAAGAGCAGAACCGGAACTGTTCGTATAGTACGTTGCCGTGGGGAAACGCAACACCATGGACACGCCTGACCGTAGGTAGGTCTCTACGGCGAGGTGCTACGCTTCCTTTCAACGGACAATCCCGTTTCGACTATTCGAGGAGAGACACCCGCCTTCGGTACCGCGTCCGTCAGGACTATCATGCATGCGTACGACAGGACAGTGCGGGAACAAGGACCACGGGTACCACAGAGCGGCGCAGAACCTTATCTGCAGTACTGCCCATCAGGACTCTGGTGACCCCAGACCTTCCGTGCGAACTCAGGACAATGACATCAACCCCATTGTCGGCAGCATAGTCGAGTATCGCGTCAGCCGCCGGACCCGCTACGGCCGCCGTTGATACTTTGCTCTGTTGTAGCGCCAGCGATGTCTTCACCTTCTCAAGATACTGCAATGCGCCAGCGACGGCACGTTCCTCCGATTCCTTGATACGCTGGGGGCCCATATAGGCCATCGTTTGCGAGGTGACGGGCTCAATGACGCTCAACAGCACGACGTCCGGTATTCCGCGCGTGGTCGCTATTTCCCTCACGTGTTCGAGAACGCACTCCGCAAAGCCCGAAGTGTCCAGGGGAACCAGCATCTTCTTGTACATACCATCCCTCCTCAGCAGTGATGAATTCTGCGGACATCACACATACGTTTCTTCTGTACGGTCGATGAAGAACGCCTTGATGTGCTTTGCCGATGCAGGGTCGACGCACACGTTACCGCCATCCATCATGCCGCCGAAAAATCTCAGTGCCGCAAGCGAGAATACTCAGTTACAGGCAGGCGGAATCCGAAATCGTCGACGGCCTCAACTACGTCCGGCATTAGCTTGTAGAAGGGGAAGAGATGTTCAGCCTCAGGAACAGGTATCCTGTGAACAAACGACCCATCCACTAGGAACCGCTGTTGTACAACCGGGCACTTTGCCGGTGAAGACGATCCTCTCATTGCATCTGCGATGACCTCCTGACATCGGTCCTCACAATCTTGAGTGGCGGATTGACTTCTGGTTCCGCATCGCTGCCTGTGACGGCGAACAAAAAGTGCCGGTGCTACCGGGCTTGTCGTCGCTCTGGAAGATGTCAACGTTGTAGTCGCTCACCCGGGCGTAGCAGCCCACTGACATTTCTACAATGTCGGCTCCAATAGTGACAAGCATCCTTTCAGCTAGAGTCGACTCATCTCCCTGCGTGGATCCGATCTATCAGCACTATCCAGTTGGCCGTTGCGATGGGCAATTATGCACCTAGCATGAACGGATGCGACTATTGTACTGATGGTCACAGGCCGTGACAATAGGCTTACCTCATCACACCACCGTCAATTCTTCTTGACGTTAGCAACAACCCTGGTGTTGTCGTGGGCACCAGGTCAAGCGTGGTCAGGTACGTACACTGGCCATCGACGCGGTTACAAGATGCCACCACTAAGGTGTATGTCCATGACATGGCAAAGCCGCGTTATCCCGTAACTCCCGGGAAAGAGGACCCAAAAACGCAGATTACGCTAGCCGGTTCGCGCGTGCTTTGCAAGCAGGTACGCTGCAGTAGTGTTACGATGCCAGGGCTCAGTGTCCCTCCTGTGCGCTCTCCATCTTGCCGCGAATGACATTGGCCAGGTCGTGCAACAGGTCCATAGCCGGGCTGAACGGAGGCGCGTACGCCAGGTCGAGATTGGCCATGTCGTCAACGGTTCTCTCGGCCGATATGGCGGTCACCAGGACATCAGTGCGTTTGGACACGTCGCCGACGCCAACCAGTTGTGCGCCCAGGACCCTGCCGCTCGCCGCATCGGCAACAAGCTTCACCGTACTCTGAAGGGCTCCCGGATAGTAACCGGCGCGGTCCAGCCCTTTCCCGGAAACCACTATCGGCTGGAAGCCAGCCTTGCGGGCTTCATCCTCGCTGATGCCGACCCTTCCAACGCTGAGATCGAATACCTTCGCAACAGCGGTGCCAACCACGCCGGGAAACGTGTCCTGCCCACCGGTGATGTTCGTTCCGATAATACGTCCGTGTTTGTTGGCTGTGGAACCCATTGGGACGAATACCTTCATTCCCGTAACTCTATGCACGTTCTCGACGCAGTCACCCCCGGCGTAGATATCAGGGTCGCTGGTTTGCAGGAATTCATCGACCACCACCCCGCCGAGCGCTCCGATTTCAAGTCCTGCGTCCCTCGCGAGTTGACTGTTCGGTCGGAAGCCAAGGGCAAGCAACACGACGTCCGCCTCGATGGTGCTCTTCTCCGTCACCACTCTGACTACTTTGCCCTGCCCGTTGCCCTCAAGTCTGATGACGCGCTGTCCTGTGAACAGATGCACGCCTTTGTCCGTCAGTTCTTTTTCGACGATAGCTGACATATCTTCGTCGAGTAGCCCTGGCAGCACATGCTCAAGAGCCTCGACCACACTCACATCGAGCCCTCGCTGAGAGAATGCCTCGGCACCCTCCATGCCGATGAGACCTCCTCCGACCACGACCGCTCTACTGGAGCCGGACGAGGCCAGCGAAGCGATGATTCTGTTGGCATCCGCGATTTTCGTCAGAGTGAAGACGCCATCGAGATCTCTCCCCTCCAGTGAGGACGGCACCACGGGGACTGCCCCTGTCGCAAGAACCAGCTTGTCGTAGGGAAGGCTTGAGGTCTCTCCAGTAGCCGTATCTGTCACCTCGACCGTGTGCGCCTTGCGGTCGATGCTGGTGGCCCTGGTCCAGCCAAGTACGTCGATATTCGAGGCCTCCTTGAACTGCTGCGGCGTCCTGATGAGCAGAGCGTTCTCGCTCTTGATCTGTCCACCGACATAGTAGGGAAGACCACAGGAGCCCTCAGATACGGTGGGGCCTTGTTCCACTATCGTGATGTGTGCACCAGGGCTGCGCCGGCGTGCCCTTGCAGCTGTCTTCGGACCGCATGCCATCCCGCCGATAATGACTATGTTCTGCTCAGGGTCCATTGTTCACCTCAATCGAGCTCATTGTTGATGGCACACCGGCTTCTTCTTTGCCTCTGCGGATGCGCTCGCAACCAGGAAGAAGCTGGCCTCCCCACTTCCACCGAACCAATCCTACCGATTCTGACAATCAAGTTTCATAGTGTCAATTCGAGGAAGGTTCGCGCATACCATGAGCCGGAAAGCAGGGTCGTCCTGTTGTCACATGACCACTGCGTCCGTAGGACTTCCTGAGTCATGCTGTGCAGGTGTTGGGACTAGCCTTCAAGCCCGCTTCCGGGAACAAAGACGATGCCAGGATTGTCGCAGTGCTCGTCGCAGGTGCTATCGGCCACGCCTACGAGCATGAATATGCACGTTCCGGCTATCTTGTTCACTTGGATGAGCTCACTGATGACAGTCTCAAGCACTCCATGGATACCAGCAACGCGAATCTGGACATGCTGAGGGAGTCAGGGCTGATGTGCACGGCGCAGGCCGTTACGACAGTGGACAGCATCCGTTGGTGCGCCGACATGGTCGCGACCGTGGCGGATACCGACGTGGTGGTGGAAGTGGTGTCCGGGAGTTTTGAATTGAAACTGAGGCTATGGTGTTCTCTCGACTCGTTATGTCCAGCGTGCACCGTCTTCGTGAGGCATTCTCACTCGTTCAGGAGTGAGTGCTCGCCTCAGGCGATATAGATAGTGGATTTACCGCGGCGCTCGGTCCGCGCTGCTCGGCTGCCGGCCCATTTGAGATGATGAATGGAATACGAGTCGACCTCTGGCTGATAGTGCTTTAACACATGCTGCCGACACTCTCGTCTTCGTTTGAAGCGCATTGCGAAGGTCATAGTCAAGCCCGAGAGGACGATGCCGTAGGGCTCAGGACTGGACGCTTTCGAGACTGCCACGTCGTTGTCTGCATCCAGAACGGCGTTCGCTCCGACCGTCGCGACAAAGCGGTCTCTGCATCCCTCGCAGGATGGTGACCAGATTGGAATTGCGCGAACTGCATGCCTATCTGGATTGAGGATGTTGGACTTGTGCCGGCTTCACAGCTAGCCCCACTATCCCTGCAGTAGTGAAAACGAAGAGATGACGAAACAACTTTGCCACGAGGCGGAGCGCGGTCCGCCTCGTGGTGAGATTGTTCTTGTCTGCCCGGAATCCGCGCATTCAGGAGACCCTGTCATCTACAGACTGTGTAGAGAGAGAGGCCACTCGCATCCATTACGCCGATTGTTTCCTGAGCCATGCCAGAATCGTCTTGAGGGTGTCATCGTCAAGTACTGACTCTGCACCGTTGTAGCCCTCGATCGCTGTGGCCCCTGTAAGGTCTTCTCTCGGTCTTGGCTCGTGTTTCAGAACGTGGTTGGCGTGTTGGGGGTAGAAGAAGGACACGTTACTCTTTCCCTGTGAGGCTTCCTCCAGCGCCCCGCCGTCCAGCTTCCACTCTGTCTGGATGTCCTTCTTGCCGATGACAACCAGCACCGGCACCATGGTCTTTCGCACGTAATCAGATGGCCTGAACGACCAGAACTCTCTGGAGAAAGGCTGGTTGACTGGGGCGCTCAGGGCCGCTATCAGGTTATTGGCGAAATCGGGCAGATTGGCGTCAGGGGCAAACGGCAATCCGTCCTCAAACTTCTTGACCAACGCGTAGTAGCGAGAAACGAGATCATCGCTGTTCGGAATCTTGCTCAATTCAGTTACGACCTGGTAGTTTGCAACGTCGCTGAGGGCACGCCCCGGCGAACCTGTGAGAACCATGCCTGCGAATGGGAGTACTCCAGAATGAGTCTGATAGTAGAGGGCATGCATCGCTCCCTCGCTGCTGGTCAGCGCGAACACATTGCTGGGATCAACGTCAGGGCGGCTGAGGAGGCGCGATACCGCGCCCTGCAGTTCGTCGAAGTGGCTCTCAAAGCTGATGTGGCCGGAGAGAAGGGCCACATTCTGCTGCGCGCGGGGACCAGAAGCGCGCTTGTCATACCGTATGGTGACGTAGCCGGATGAGGCCAGTTGTTCTGCGATGAGCCGGCCGCTGCCATTGGTCCCTGGCAGGAGCGGTGATTCCCAGTTCCTGTCAGTGGGACCAGACCCTGCGACCAGCACCACGCCCGGATATCTACCTGGATTGTCCGGGGCAGCGATTGTGCAATCAACGATGGTCTGACCGAGTGGAAAAGAGATGTCTTCTGATTTCAAGAATATGCTCCTCTTCGATACGTTCAGAAGTCTATACTGATTTGCCCGAATTGGTTGTGCGACGAAGTCCTACCCCGCGTGCTCCAGGCAGGCTTTGCTGACCTTCTTTGCGAGCGCCATGATTGTCAGGATTGGAGGATTGCCAAGAGACCTGGGAAGCAGGGAAGCGTCCGCCACGTAGAGATTGTCGGGGAGGGACGTGCGATGCAGAGTCTGCGATTCCCGTTCGGTAAGTGGGAGCGTACCCCCCGGGTGGCCGGCATTCAGCGTCCCCAGGAAGATGTCGGTTTCCCTCGTTCCCATCCTGTGAAGAATGTCCTTGCAGATGTTCACTGCTTCCTCCAGTCGCGCTCTGTCGATGTCCAACAGCGGCTTGCGCACTCCCTTGGGAGATGCACTTCCCGAACTGGTGTCTGCCAGCTTAATCATGAGGCTGAAGATGTCAGCGGCAGGATACCTCCATGCCGGGTTGAAGAAGAAACTCAAGAAGTCGAAATAGGGCGACATCATGAAATGCTCTTGCTGAACCATGAACGGCATCGGTATCTCGCGGTTCTGCATTGCCTTCTCCCATCGAGTGGCTACGCAGAACACAGGGTCTACAAACAGACTGTTGTCGCACTCGATTCCTGATTGCTGCAAGACTACGGGAGTACCCAGACCGCCTGCGGCGAGGACGACCAGGTCTGCGTTGAACAGTCGCGTGCGCCTCCCACTGGTAGCGAGCACGCCGATTGCCCGCCCGTCCTCAATCACCACCTCTCGCACTCTGTGTCCGGAGGCAAGTTCGGCGCCATTCTCAATAGCTTCGTTAAGGAATTCACGGCTATCCCACTTGGCGCCGTGGGCACACCCCAGTATGCACCTGCCACATTCTACACATCGCACCCGCCGGAGCATTTTGGGGGTTGGCTGAGGCTCAAGTCCCATCTCCCTGCAGATACTGAAGGCTTCTTGCGTCGGTGTATGCCACGTCGCCTCGTGGTCTGTGTTGATGGGAATTTCCCGTGCCAGTTCCAGGAATTCCGTGTCCAGATCGATGCCTATCTCGTTCAGTTCCCGATCCTGGCGGCTGGCAGTACCGGTGCTGAGGGTGGTGCTTCCACCATGGCAGACTCCCCTGACTATGACCATCCCATCCTGTGTTGCGCGAGTTCTCATAGCGGGAATGAGCCACTCGATTCGTTTCTCATTGGCGAAGAGGCCGGTGCCTCTCCTGAGTTTCTCATATACGTGAAGGTTACCAGTGAAGGGCTTGAACGCAGTCCCCGCCTCCACCACCGTCACCTGGAACGCGCCCTGCAACTCTCTGGCGACTGTGGCACCTCCTGCGCCACTTCCCACTACGATGGCCGTCTTCAATTCAGTTCTCCGTCATTCTGAAGATAGGCACGGCAACACTCGTGCCCCTCGGTGATGCGCTGCTTGAAGGCGAGGCTGCCGCCTCCGGCAAGCCCTGTCAGCAATCCTTCATCCAGTGATGAAATCAACCTGCACACTTCACTGGAGTAGTAGGCGCTGAAGAAGCAACGATGTATGAGGATGTTGCCGTCTGGCTTCCCCTCGAAGTCGATTTGCAGCATCTTGTAGATGAGCGAGCCCATCCGCATGACGTCTGTAGTGGTGACTTTGAAATCCCTCCTGAACTGCTCTCCCATGTGATAGGCGTTCTGAAACAAGCGGGACTGCACTTCTGCCTGCTTGCCATGCAGGATGGCGCTGTCTGCCTGTTCCCTGGTGAAGAGGGCATACAGTCTGAGGCATTCAGCGCATGATTTCCCACGGGTGGAAGGCGGTGTCATATGGAACGCATCGGCGGTTGCATTGAACAGCATATCCAGCTTCCGCTTCCGAAGAGGCTGAGGAACGTATAGGGATGCCGCTGTCAGCAACAGACCCACTAGGCTTTCCTCTGCTTCAGGTACAAGGTCAATACCACCATTCCAATCACCCCATCGACGGCGAAGTTGGCGAGATAGATGAGGTGGTGGGCCTGCAACAGAAAGAAGGCCAGCGACAGAATAGAAGAAGCCAGCTTTGCATGGACCAGGAGCAACGGGAAATGGCGATTCTCAGGGTGCCTGAACATCAAGAATGCCAGGATGGTGACGAGGTACATATACCCCACGCCAAGGATGAGATAGAAACCCCCTCCGATTGCAGGGGATGGTGGCATGCCGGAAGCTAGTGAGAGGCCATTGAAGAATGCAATCGGTGTGTCCGGGGATATGAGGAAGAGCATTCCGGTAATCGCAAACACCAGCGCCAGGGCAAGGCTGATAGCTCTATACGTTCTCATGTCTTTTCAATCACTCTCCAGTTGACGTTGCACGAGCGGGGGCTACCTGTGGGGTCCTTGAGCCGTAGTGCAGCGCGTTGAATCTGGAAAGCCCACCGAACTGAACCTCATCCAACATCATCAGCGTATCCGCCTTCCCGAGGGTCTTCTTGCCCGCCATATGCTTCTGCAGTAAGCGGTAGTTCTTGTTGATAAAGCATACATCCTCCGTGGGAAAGTGCTCCCTCATCTCTGCGAAGACTGCAGGGAGGGAATCCGTCTGCACGTTTCCAAGGTTCAGAGGTGTGAAGACACAGGGGCTCACATCTCCGAATGCGTCGATGTATACCATCTTGTTGCCAGCATTGCACCCAAAGCACTCTTTCCCCTCGAAATGCCCGAGGTAATTGACGGTCATCCCACTTCCGGCATTGTGCCGGTTCTGCAACCTGACCAGCTTACGGCGCTGTTCCTCTGTGATGACCAGGTTTTCGCTCCAGAGGGCTTCGATGGAAGGCTTCACTTCACTCAGCCACGCCTCGTGGACACCGAGCCCTTCAATGAAGTCGAGATATTCCTCCACCTGGTCGTTCTCAATCATCTCGCGCGAAAGAACTGCCGAGACACTGACCTGGATTCCACCTGCAGTCCGAAACATGTCGATGGCCTTCAACGCCTCTCGAAAGGCACCGTCGTATCTTCGACCCCGGTCATGCACCTCTTCCCGCCAATGATCCAGGCTGACCGAGACGGAGAAAAGGCCTGCCTTCTGTAGCTGTGATGCTTTCTCGAGGGTCAGAGTGCACCCTGTAGTGAAGAGTTTCACGGCGCAATCACCGCTTGCGCTTTCGACAATCTCGACGATGTCCTTGTTCAACAGCGGTTCGCCTCCCGTGAGGCCAAGCCAGACCATGCCCATGTCCTTCAACTGCCGGATGGTCTTCAGGATAGTCTCAGTATCCATGGCATGGCCCTGGCGGTTGCGGTTATAGCAGTATTCGCAGCGTTGTGGACAGGCATTGGTGATGCCCACCTGGGCATGAGACGGCCCTGTGGTTCTGTCCAGCAGGTGTTCATTGACGAAGCGGGAATAGGCCGCGCTGTTCAGCGGAGGTAGATGAGAGTGAAGAATGACGCTGTTACCTATTCGACGGATATGGAACTTGCTCATGTAGCCATTCAGGAACCATAGAATGGAAGGACTGACGTGGAGCATACGGGGATTTGAGCCCACGATTTCCACCAGGGGCAGGCTATTATGGAGTACGTTCTTTACACTCATCCCAGGCACCTTCTTCTGAGAATCACATCGTGATACGCAAATTGTACAGAATAGAGAACCTCTTGCATCTGTGACAAGGAACACCCTTCTCAAGCGCTTATCTGCGCGCTTGTCCTCGCCCGGTGGGCGGCGCGCCGCATTTCACCCTCAACAAGAGGGCCTTCCTTGTCTGCCACATAGAATGCTTCAGCCGATGCGACCAGAGCATAGCTCCTCTTATGCAGGTTCTAAGCAATCCTGTTCGCCGCGTGGCCGAAGATTCTGGCCCACTCCACTGTCATTCGCGTGTCAGAGGCAGCTGCGCTGATGGTGTCGTTCCTCGCTCTCGCGAGTTGCTCGGTGTTGCCGTGCGTGGTGGCATAGACTGTGAGAGCTTTCAGCCCCCCCCTCTACTGTCTGGTTGCCTGGCCTGCCGCAACCTGACCATCAACTGCGCCATGAGGTCGAATAGACCTCCCGCCATCTTCTTGACGGGGCCAAGCCTGGTGTCGTGATAGTAGTCAGATTCGAACCAGCCCTTGTCCCTGAAGTGCTGATAGTCACGAAAGTCATGGTCGATATTCTTAATGCTCGTTCGGCTTAATCGGAACATCATGAGGCTGCCGAAGGAGGGTGGTGGCGTGGCGCGATTCAGTTCCTTGTAGAAGGTATCAGCCGCCTTCCGGGTCTTTCGGACAAGTGACTTCTCTTGCTGTTCCGTCATGGGTTCCAGGGTGTTCACGCAACATCCACTGGCTGTACGAAAGCCCATGTACCTGGCCGCACTGCACAGGTACTTGACGATGGCGCCACCGCCGAATATGCCCTGGGTGACGATTGCAGTGCACGGCTTCCCAAAGAAGCGGGGGCGGTGATTGATGAATGCAATGCGGTCCAGCAGGTTCTTCATGCGCGCGGAGACGTGGAATGCGTAGTTCGGTGTGGCAAGGACAACGCCGTCAGAGAGTTCCATCTTCTGAAGGAGTACGTCCCTGTCGTCTTTCAACGGACAGTACTGTTCCCCTTTGTCGAAACACATCTTGCAGCCCCGGCAGAACTCGAGGTGATAATCACTCAGGAATACGTACTCAAAGTCGACCTCACCATGTTGCAGGAGGCCCTTCTCGAATTCCTGTACGGCTCGATACGTACCCCTTCTGGTCTCCGTGCCGATGAAAGCAGTGACCTTCTTCAAAGGCGAATCAGTTCCTGTTGATCTCTGTCCTACCAACCCGCGGTGGAGATGGCACGACGTAGGCAACTCCGGTCTTGCCTGAGTTCAAGGACTTGCCGAACCTGTGCGGTGGCGAGCGCTCTACAATGACACACGATCGGCGTATGCTCCCCTGGTTGTTCCTGCCAAGAGTATTACGTCTTCAATTATCGATGTCAACGGGTTTTGAGGAATGCACCTGCCGTGCCTTTGTGCATTACCCTGAGCCTGTGTTCAGTACGGGCTATATTGGAATAGGGCGTCTCGGTTGCGCCATTGTGAACCACGTGGCCATCGACCTCTGCGTCGACCTGAAGTCGGTGAAGCCCTGAGGTCGGCAGGCGGGGAAAGTGGTAATGTGCCCCGGATTGCGGGCGGACCCAGACCGCACAGATCGAACGGCACCGCTTTGCAGCGAACCGCCGGACTGTATAATCCGGTTGAGTCACTATTCGTACCGACAGGAGCAGGAAACATGGCAGTGGGCGTTGAACTCATAGCCCCGTGTGGCATGAATTGCGGCGTGTGTCTGGGATACCTCAGGGACCGCAGAAAGTGTGCCGGCTGTCACGGACGCGATGCCAACAGTACGGCCTCCCGCGCCAGATGCACTATCGTGAACTGTGCGTTGAGACAGTCAACAGAGTCGGGGTTCTGCTACGAATGTCCGAAGTACCCGTGCAGACGGCTGAGGGAACTGGACAAGCGCTACAGAACCAAGTACTCAATGAGCATGATTGAGAATCTTGAGTTCATACGAGACCACGGTCTTGCGGCCTTTGTGGAGAAGGAGAACGAGCGATGGCGCTGCAGAAAATGTGGCGGCGTCATCTGCGTTCATAGGGGTGGCTGTTTCAACTGTGGGGAGAGTCGGACCGACTAGCCGTTATTGTCAGGACGGTGGCCATGTCTTCGACCTTCCGTCGCACATTCCGTTGACGCTCAGACAACGCTTCTGCACGCAACCAAAGGCAGAAACGCATGCACTTCAGTTGACGTTACGGAGAGATGTCTCCGGTCCATGGACTTCGCTTGCACTGTATCAGAATACACGTGTGCAGGCCGTCACGATTAGCCGGAAAGCGCACGGTCTTGAAGTGTGAAAGATCATCGGATCGGGCCTCACGTCTCACCCGTCAGGTGTTGATCACATCAGCCCTGTACCGCCTGCTTGCAAGCACGAGAAAGGCGCACACGACTGAAAGTGCCGCAAGCGCCACCCAGACCATGCGATAGTCGAAATGAGTGTCATAGAACCAGCCTGCCACCGGCGGTCCAACTATCGCGCCAGCCGCGTTGATGCCCATCATGAGGCCGAAGATGCTGCCGAAATGTCCCCTTCCAAAGTATTCGCTTGTCAGTGCTGGCCGGAGAGAAGTGGCTCCACCGTAGCCGGCACCAAAGAGGAGAAGGAAGACGTACAGTACCCAGGTGCCGACCATCGGTACCGCCGCGAAGCAAAGCAGGCCTAGACACATCATGCCGTAGCACAAGACTGCTATTGCTGTTCGACTGGTTCTGTCACCAAGTATTCCAAAACCCAGTCGACCGAGGATGCTCATGACAGGAATGGCCGTACCGATGGCGCCGGCGTTCACCCGTGCGAATCCGATGCTGTCGAGGTAGGGCATAACGTGAGTGACCACAGTTATGATGGCTGCAGTGTGGAAAGTGAAAGCGAATGTCAGAAGCCAGAAAGGCCTCGTTCTGATTGCGCGGTGCACATCCATTGGAACTTCGTCCGCAGCCTCGTGTGAAGGCTGCAAAGCTCCGGGTGTATCTGTCTGGCTCTCAGGTGTGTGGCCGTCCAGCACGTAGCCGTAGTCCTCCGGTTTGTGCCGGAACACCAGCGAGATTGGCAAAACTACCACGATCGCACCTATAGCCAGGATGTCAAAAGTGGCACGCCAACCGTACTGTGCAATCAGCGCGACCATCATTGGCAACATGAGGCCACCGAGTCCGAATCCGGACAGCGCGATGCCTGTTGCCAGACCCAGCCTCGCACGAAACCAGTTGGCAACTCCTGTCACAAGGACGGTGGTCCCGCAGGAACTCATGCCCACTGCAAGAAGTACAAATGAGCCGTAGAACATGACGAGAGACATGGTGTGTGAGAGCAGGAAGAGTCCACCTGAGATGAAGAGTCCGCCGACGAATACCACTCGTCGTGGACCCCATCGGTCGACCAGTCTGCCTACTACAGGTTCGAGCAGCCCGGACTCGGCTCCTCTCAGCGATGCCGCGAAGGACACGGCTGCATAGCTCCAACCGAACTCCAGCACGATTGGTTCGAAGATGGCGGTGAATCCATAGACGACGATGCCGGCAGAATACAATCCAACGAGTACTGATGCGCCGACTATCCACCAGCCGTAGAAAAGTCGATTACGTATGGCTTTCACAGATGGCATAAGGGTCTCATCTATCGCATTCGGAGTGTCTCGGTGGAGGTGACAACTCGTCGACAGTCATCTGTTCCTCGTGGAATCGGCGCATTCGCACCTTCAGAGCACATGTTTGCAGCAGCATGCACTAGATGAATATTGCACCGGCAAACAGCTGGGGCAATCCGGATAGCTAGACAGAATCGTACACCATTTGTGCGCAGCGCATGTCAGGCATTCCAAAGTTATCGGCTGTGCCCCGTGCCTACGGGTTTCAGCCTCACACCACCCTGGGCTGGTGCGGGAACCTATTCACGCAAGATGACCAACGTCCCTGGTGGCGTCCACGGAGGGTGCGCACACAAAAGCACGAATGAGTCTGAAGGCCAGACGCGACCGCACACCACAGGTTGTCCCGCAGTGAGTGAAGTACGGCACACCCCCGAATGGAATAAGCCTGGTGCTTCAGACGTTTGGCTTCGGATCTTCGGTATTCGTTCCACCTTCCTGGATGATGACCCTTCCTTTCGAGGCCGCGTAGCGGAACTGCGCCAGCGCCACATACTCGGGGTCCTTCATCCACGCCTCGATGTGCGCACGGGAAGGGAACTCCATTATGACCATGCGCTCTTTGAAGGGTTCGCCTTCCAGCGTGACGACCTCTTCTCCCCTGGTCAGGAAGCGACCACCGTGCCGTTTGACCGTAGGGGGAGTGCCGGCAGTGTACTTGCGATAGGTTTCCGGGTCGTGGATAGTCATGGTCGAAATCAGATACGTGCTCATCCCTGTCTTCTCCTCCTGTAACAAGATATCGCGAGTCTTCCGAGAAGCTGCGTGTTTCGCGATGCGCACCAGTGTAAGTCGCGGCGATGCGTGTGTGCGCCCGCGACTCATTAGCGGCTAGACTAACACACTCATTTGCAGTCACACCTCATGGTTGCGTCCGTCGCAGACAATGCTCACTGCGGAAATGAGGACGCCTGCTCATGTTGAAGGATTTGCGAAGAACAAAAAGAGAGGCCCCCCACGCTTCGGTGAGAGACCTCTCGATACCAGTCCAATATCAGGCGGACTTCCGGAATCTCTCCATGAAGTCGACTGTCTTCTGTATGTCCTCAAGAGACACTGCGTTGTAGATAGACATACGGATACCACCGACCGACCGGTGGCCTTTCATTCCGACGAAGCCTTCCTTCTTGCCATCCGCAATGAACTTCGCCTCAAGGTCCTCGTTGGGCAAGCGCATGGTTACGTTCATCCAGCTCCTGCTGTCCTTCTCCGCAGCGCCTTGATAGAAATCGGAAGCTGCGTCGATTGCACCATACAACAGGTTCTTCTTGGCCTCGTTGAGCTTCTCAACACCCGCCAGACCATCCTTGCTCTTGATCCACTCGAGTACCAGTTTCATCATATAGACGGCGAAAACAGGAGGAGTGTTGTAGAGCGACTTGTTGTCCGAGTGGATTTTGTAGGTGAGCATCCCGGGAAGGTCTTTCCGTGCAGTGGACAGAAAATCATCTCGAATGACCACGAGCGTCACGCCGGCGGGGCCAAGGTTCTTCTGCGCACCGGCATAGAATAAGGAGAACTTCTTGTAGTCCAGCTGCCGGGAGGCGATATCCGAAGACATGTCGGCCACCAGTGGCACGGTGCCGGTATCGGGGAACTGCCAGAACTGGGTTCCTTCGATGGTGTTGTTCGTGCAGATATGGAGGTAGGCCGCATCCTGCGGGTACTTGATGTCGCTCATGCTGGGCATACGGCGGTATTTCTCTTCTTTCGAAGAAAACGCTACGTGTACTTTCGATACAGCCTGACATTCCTTCATGGCCTTGTTGGCGAATGAGCCCGTATCAACGTAGGCGGCCGTCTGGCCCTCGCCAACGAAGTTCATTGGGATGAGGGCGAATTGGGTGGACGCACCGGCACCAAGGAAAAGCACGTGGTAGTCGTCACTGAGGCCGAATAGTTCACGCACCAAAGCGATTGTCGCGTCGTTGATGGCCTCAAATTCCTTCGAACGGTGGGAGCTCTCCAGGACGGACAAACCTGTGCCGTGGTAGTCCAGCAGTTCTGATTGTACGGTCTTCAGAACCTCGAGTGGCAAGGCTGCGGGTCCCGGGTTGAAATTGACGTTTCTTGCTGACATTTGTGTCTCCTCACACCTATATGAATTAGCCCTCGATTCGTTGGATACCATCTGGAGTCGGAATCCTGTCGTCGCAACCATCTTCGGCTTCTGCTTGCCGAGAAGTGCGAGACAAACGATAGCACATTCCCTGCGTGGTGACTAAGGGAGTTGACCGTTACGACTGTCAAGGTTGTGGACAATCCTCACTGAGACTATTGCCACGCGGTTGCGGAGTACCTGCGGTACCATTTCCATTGATGGCGGATGAAGCGCTGGTTGTGAGCGACCTTGAAGGTCAGAATAGCACTGGCACTCACACATCACACGTAACGTTGAAATGCTCGAGCAGGGAAATCCGCCCGGGGAAACATCACGGGAGAGACAGAGGTTGGCGTACCAGTAGAGTCTCGACAGGTGCTTCCTGACTGAAGATGGGAAGTACGGACAGTTGCTTTGTTTGGGGGAGACGTCAGCGGTCCACCGAAAACGCCCAGACCAGGGCGGCAACCCACCCAATCGCAGTCCAACCGGCCAGTAGGTTGAGTATGCATATCGACACTCTGTTCTGCTTGTGTCGCATGATGGCGACGATGCCGGGGAGAAAATAGATGAGAACGAGGCACACGACCACCAACCAGATGATTCCGATTCCCAGGAGACCCAGGGATTCAAGCATTGATTCCAAGACTGATGCCACTCTACCCTCCTGTTCCGGGTCGAGAGAAGTCTCAACTATGCGTCGCGACTCAACGTTTCCTGAAGCACCCCACCTCGTGCTCTGATGCAGTACCGGTGGTGATGCTCTACTGACCTGAAGAACGTGTAACGGTACAATGCCTCCTCCATGAGTTCAATACCCGGAAGCACGTGTCCCACGATTATTGAAGTTCGGAATTCCATGAGCATCCGTTGATACCGTGATTGACGTCCTCGCGCCACTAGCCTTGTTGAAGAGATTTCCTGTAGCATGCGTCAACTTCGTCGGATTGTCGGTTCCGCTTTGCGCAAATGCCCGGGAGTAGATGAATGGGCGATTGAACGTGTACTCTGGTACGAAATCTGAGGCTCATGCTTGCTGCATTGAAATCTTCTGCGGATAGAAGGGGGAAAACGGATGCCTACGATGGACTCGAAGACCGGAACATTGCGTGCTGCGTACAGCAGTGATGAACTGAAGGAAGCTGCCAGTCTCATGCGCGGCTATGCCCTTGTTGCGATAGCAGCGGCAGAATCAGGGCATCCAGGCGGAACCCTTTCCATCATGGATGTTGCTGCCGCTCTGTACCTCGATGAAATGAGGCACGACCCGAAGGACGCCTTCTGGTCTGAGCGCGACCGTGCCTTCTGGTCTGCCGGCCACAAAGCTCCCGCCCTCTATGTGAGCCTGGGAATGGCAGGATACTTCGACATCGAGGAAGTAGTCACACTGCGTAAACTCAACTCACCCTTCCCCGGTCATCCGCACTGGCTGAAACTTGACGGAGTGGAGGTGTCGAGCGGTTCCCTCGGACAGGGATTGTCCGTTGCAGTAGGGAGCGCACTGGCAGCCCGATTAGACAAGAAAGACTACAGGGCCTACTGCATCATGGGAGATGGTGAACAGCAGGAAGGCCAGGTATGGGAAGCAGCGATGGAGGCCGGTCACTTCGGACTCGACAACCTCTGCGCCATCATCGACGTCAACCGCCTTCAGATTGACGGATGTGTTGCGGATGTGATGTGCGTAGAACCTCTTGCGGACAAGTACCGGTCGTTTGGGTTCGAAGTAATCTCCATAGATGGGCACGATATGGCGCAGATTCTCGGTGCGTTCAAGCAGGCACGGCGGAACAAGGGAAAGCCCACCGCTATTATTGCGAACACGGTGAAGGGCAAGGGCGTGCGGTATATGGAGGATGTGTACAGTTGGCACGGAAAGGCCCCGAACATGGAACAGCTGAGCGAAGCGCTTGAGCATGTAGGTGTAGCGGAGAAACTTGATGTTGCGCATCTGCTGAAGAAGGCTGAAGACTACCAGGGCAAGGTGAATGAGTACCTTGCGGCCAAGGAGCCGAAGTATTCACGCGGCTACTGGTGGAACAGCGGCTCGAACATGAAGGTGACCATGGAGCAGGCCCGCCAGGGATTGGGCAGAATGCTGGTGAAACACGGGGATGACGATCGCATCGTGGGTCTTGGTGTAGATATTTCGAACTCTATTGGCATCGACCACTTCTATGTGGAGCACCCTGTACGAAAGGAGCGATGGTTGTCGTTAGGGGTTTCCGAACAGTCGGCGACCTGTGTTGCTGCAGGGCTCGCGAAGGAGGGGAAACTGCCGATATTTGGAACGTACGGCGTGTTCGCCTCAGGGAGAAACCTGGACCAGATACGGACAACCGTCTGCTACGGCAACCACAACGTGATGATTGTGGGTGCCCATGGAGGGTTGCTCGTAGGGCCTGACGGGGCTACCCACCAGGCACTCGAGGAACTGTTCTCGATGTGTGGACTCCCCAACATGCATGTTGAGGTGGCGTGCGACGCAGTTGAGAACGAACGGGCAGCCGAGCATCTTCTTCTGAAGGTGAACGGCCCGAAATACCTGCGCTTCGCCAAGGAAGCCACTGCTGTGGTGACCAGCGAGTCAACGCCATGGGTCTTCGGAAAGGCAAATGTCATCCGCTTCCGTGGCGAGAAACCAGCTTTCAAGGACGCCTTTGAACATGTCCTTGCCTCAGACTATAAGGACGAAGGTGAGCAGGTGGCACTCATTGCCTGTGGACCGGTGGTCGCGGAATCTATGCGTGCCGCGTGGATTCTCAAGGCGGAGCATGACATAGAGGCCAGGGTGCTGAATCTCCACACTATGAAACCAATGGATAGGACTGCTGTGGTTCGTGCGGCGATTGAGTGCGGGCTGGTGCTGACGGTAGAGGAACACCAGGTCGGCGGCATGGGAAATCAGGTCGCTGCAGCCATTCAGACATCTCCCGAGGTCTACGGCACTCCTGTGCGGATGGAAATGATAGGGGTACCGGACAGGTTTGGCGAATCAGGCTGGCCGTGGGACCTGATGAGAGACTTTGGCCTCACTGCGGAGTACATTGCAGATAGGGCTTGGAAGCTGCACGGCGCCACAGAGAAGTGAGACAGCGGTCGACATGACGAGTTGGTCATATCCCCGGTAGGGTATCCAAGGGTATCGTGTCAGGTTCTGTGCCGATGATAGGGTGCTAAGACGAAAGTAGATTTCCATGTCTCTCGGCAGCATGCCAATGAGATTCGAGAGGACATCGTCGAAGGACTTCGTAATATGAAAAGAGCAGTTCACCCTATAGCACTTGTCATTCTGCTGTCCACCATTTGTAGCGCAGTAATGGGCTGTGCATCTGAAGCTGGCCCAACTGTTGATGAAAGCGCAGTGCGGCAGTATGCCGACCCTGCAACCGAGACGTGCTTGCAGGGTCTAAGCGACCACGATCTGGCGAAATACACTGAGTACGCGAATGATGACTTCAAGGCGGCAGTGACTCAGGAAATACTCGACGCGACTGGAACGCAACTCGACAAGCAACTTGGTGCCTATGAATCAAAGGAGTTCCTGAGAACAGAGGAGATGGACGGGTACGTCATCGTTCACTACAAGGCAGAATACGAGAAAGGTGAAGCAGGCATTCGCATGGTGTTCGATGCCGACCATCTCATCGCTGGTCAGTGGTTCGAGTGAGCGCAAGCGAAACAGAGCAAAACACTTGCGAAAGCTGCGGGTTCATGCGCTTCACTCATGAGGAATAGTACATGCATATGGAGGTTGTGCGAGCACTGAACCTTCGTAAGTCAGGTCTACGCTGTGATTGCCAGCTACACCTTGAGAGTGGATGAGGATGATTATCCGCAACGAGACAGCAGATGACATCGACGCAATTGCCGTCCTTGCCGAAGCGGCTTCCGAGGGCCATCCTTTCAGCAGACAGACGGAGCAGTTCATAGTTGACGCCTTGCGAACAGCCAACGCGCTGACCATCTCGCTGGTCGCGGATGTCGGGGGCAAGGTGGTGGGCCATGTAGCCTTCTCCCCGGTGACTATCACTGACGGGAGCGCTGGCTGGTACGGTGTTGGTCCACTCTCCGTATTGCCCGGTCTCCATAGGCAGGGGGTTGATTCCGCCCTCATGCATGAAGGGCTGTCCCTGCTGAAAGCCACGGTAGCGAAAGGTTGCGCTCTCGTCGGCGATCCAGACCATTATGTGCGGTTTGGCTTCAAGAGCTATCAAGAGTTAGTTCATGAAGGTATTCCACACGAGTATGTCCTGGTTCTGCTGTTTGGCGACAATAGTCGTCGGGGGACTCTGGTGTTTCACGAGGGCTTCTCCGCAACCGAATGGCATTGCTAGAGCTGCGTTCAGACACGGAAAGCAGATGTTCTGCACAATTCGGGGCACACGGTACTTTTGTGCCGCCGAACCTGTGAGTGAAGGGATATCCTATGCTGTGGACAGACAGGAGCGAACCTACGGGAACCGGAAGAATCGTCCCGTTGAGCCCTTCTATTCACATGAACTCTGCACTGGTCTGCCACGTGACAGTGGAGTAGCATTGATTTCGGGTAGCCGAGCTGTGATGACATTGGGGGAGGGTTTTGATGATGAAGGGCTCGCAAACCGATGCGGTCAAGGAAGCACGCAGGGCTGAGTTGTTGTGGGATGTCCTCCTTACCATCCTTCTGATACTGTGTTTTCCGTGCAACCCACTGGTGCTTGCCGGAGTCATAGAAGTGAATGCGGTCCCAGCGCTATTCGTTGCAGGTTGCGTGGTATGGGGATTTGGGATGGTACTGGTCATGGCGCCGATAGTCCTTTTTCCACGCAGGGGTAGCGTGCCGCGGGGCAGGAGCTTCGTCTACACCACCCGACTAGTGGACACGGGTATCTACGCTATCGTAAGACATCCTCAGTACACGGGCGGTATCTTCGCAGTGTTTTTGACAACAGTGCTGTGGTACCCGCACTGGCTGTTTGCAGTGCTCGGTGCCTGGGGCTCGGTGCTTCTTTACTACAGTTGCAGGGCTGAGGACCGACGCCTTGTCGCGAAGTTCGGTGACGCCTACAGCAACTACATGAATAGAGTACCCGGCATGAACCTTGCCGCCGGAATCATTCGATTGATACAACCAAAGCGATTGAAATAGCCCCTCGAGTGGCCGCTCCTGGAGGCCAAACGCCCCTTTCAGTAGGAGGACTTCATCTTCATGGGTTCCGCGAGACCGCCGTATTGCATTGCATGGTCAGTCCGGAAGCACTTCGCTTGACGGCAAATCCAGGTCATATGGGTTGCGTATCTGGCGAACTTGCCGCTATTCTGAACTGAGGAGGGCATGTCCATGAAATGGCTGATTCTTGCACTGGGGATTGCGGCGGAGATTGCGAGTGTGACCTGTATGAAGCTTGCTGAAGGCTTCTCCAAATGGATTCCCTCAGTACTCACTTTCGTCTTCATGGGCATTGGTGTTGCAGTGATGATCTATGCCTTGAAGCATTTCGACTTGAGTTTTGCATACACCGTATGGGCAGGTCTGGGCATTCTGTGTGTCGCTGTCATCGGCATACTATTCTTCAAAGAGCCGGTGACGGCGCTGAAGATAGTGTCGATTGTCCTCGTTGTGATTGGAGTAACCGGCCTGAACATCGGAGAAGTGATTCGGCACTAGCACGAGGGCCTGCGCTGTGCGGTACACAGACACTTTGATTGCCTGCGTGTCGTACCCCTGGGCCCTCGCAGCTTGGGAAACGACTTTGGCAGCTCGGTCCTGAATCGGCCGAAAGAACAAAGGGAGGACAACAGGTGTCCTCCCTCTTCGTCACTACCGATCGACCTTCGTGCGAAGGCTGACGCATAGCATGTTATGTCGTCTTAATCAGTCTCCGTCAGGTGGTGCAATTGCGCCGAATACTTCGTGCTCAACGGTCACGTGCTGTATGCCCTGCTTCTGCGCACACATCGGAATTGAGACGAAGGTAGAGCAGTCGTCATGGTGAGTCTGGAATGGCGTCTCGTTCCCTTCCACCGTGACCCTCGTAATCGACTTCTGCCGCATTCGCAGACAAAGCTCGAAATCCAGAGGAGCCTTGTGTCCGAAGTAACCCACCTCTGCAACCGTCACGTCGCCGCTATCGAGCATGTCCCTGTTGAGGATGCTGAACGAGGCTCTGTCTGCCCATATCTTCTCCCGCGACACCCTTCGTTCTTCCGGATTCTTGCCGAACGCTCGTACTGAGATTCTGTAGTCGCCAACGAGAAGATTCGTGGGGTAACCAGCTTCCTTCTCCCATGGGAACCTCGAGTTACCCATGTGCAGAAGAGCTTTGCAGGTAACGAGTCCGCTGGCGCCGAGTCCAGCACGAACGGGTATCGCCCTGTGGTTCATCTCCGTTCCGAACACGAGAGTATGCCACCTCGCGTATGCGGGTGCGCACGTGTAGTTGGTGTACGTATCCTTTCCTCCTGGATATTCGAAGTCCTCAACAGTATTGTGGATGTGCAGCAGGAACACCTTCTCCTGCAGAGAACGGTGGGGTTGCTTGCCTCTCGGTTCTCCGAAGTAGTAGTAGCTGAGGTCTTCAAGTGTATGGATCTCATAGGGCCAGCCCTCTGCGGCCGCAGCCTCTACCATCTTCCGGGCTACGTGCAGATGAATCTGCTCATCCATGGCCCACTTTGTGGTGTTTCCCGGAATTATTACCTCAAGGTCGCCCCTGTCGAACTTTGAGCCGTCGGACTTGCCCAGGCTGTGATAGTCGAACATCATGTCCGGTGGGAATGCGGAGCATAGCTTTCCCCAGACCCGTTTCTCAAGGTCAGTTATACCGAACAGCGTGGAGTGAAACTCTTCCAGTACGAATCCTTCAGGATTGGCCACAGGGACGACCACGACGGTCTGCTTGTCCCTTATCTCGCTGGCATCATTCGTTGCGAGGTAATTGAGGATTTCGGGGACGACAATCCTCGTTCCTCTTTCTTTGCCGTGCCTTCCCATCGTGAGGATGGCATTCTGTTTTTCAGCGGAGGGTATGGACTTGTTGGTCACAACGACAGCCGGAATCTCCCACTTGCCGTCTTCCGACGGGCCAAGGTCTACTATCTCTGCGATTCCTCGGTTCTCTTCGACCCAGAACTTCGTCCATGCATAGACTTCTCGTAGACCTTTCTCGCCCATGGGCATATGGTCGAACAACTTCATTCTCAAGTACTCCTTTCTCTGGCATGCGTATAAAGATAATGATACAGGTTCAGCGTGTTGATGCGACAGCGTCGTGGTACTCGATGGCAGGATGGTACCAGTGCGTCTACTGGACGAGTATCGCTGGATGGCCTTCAATTCGCGGTAGGGCTCATGCTTGTGAGACAAGCTCGTTGAAGAACAACAGTGGAAGCTTGTGTGGGTGGCGAAGGAACATCATAATTGTACTTGAATGGAAACGACACTTCTCGGATTGGACACTGATGAACTGCGCTCCGTCATGAAAGCGGAGGGGGTACCAGCCTACAGGGGAAAGCAGATTGCGGAATGGCTCTACCGGAGCGGCGTCCGTAGCTTCGATGAGATGAGCAATGTTCCTGAAGCACTGCGCATACAACTTTCTGGAAAGTATCAACTCGGTCGTTCCACTGTTCTCGTCGGTCAGCGCAGTAAGGATGGCACAGCGAAACTGCTGCTGGAGCTCAATGATGGGGCAAGAGTGGAAACCGTTGGTTTGCCCTATCCGGACCGCATGAGCTGTTGCGTGTCCACCCAGGTGGGTTGCCCCATAGGGTGTGTTTTCTGCGCCACCGGAATGGGTGGCTACACCCGCGACCTCACTGCGGGAGAGATTGTGGACCAGGTGCTGACTGTCCAGGAAGACATCCGCTTTGAGCGTGGAGAGGCGGACGCTCGCAAGTGCAGAATAGACCACGTGACTTTCATGGGCATGGGGGAGCCGTTGCTCAACTACGAGGTGACGGTGAAAGCGATGCGCCTTCTGAACAAGGAAGTTGGCATAGCCGTCAGGCAGTTGACGGTGAGCACTGTTGGCTTCGTCCCGGGTATCCACAGGCTCGCAGAAGAAGAGATGCAGTGTACCCTCGCTGTCTCTCTCCACGCACCGACTGACGACCTGCGTCGCCGGCTCATCCCGGGCATGACTGCATGGAGTGTAGCGGAACTCATGAAGA
Organism: Dehalococcoidia bacterium; assembly: GCA_016930935.1. Taxonomy (GTDB): domain Bacteria; phylum Chloroflexota; class Dehalococcoidia; order GIF9; family AB-539-J10; genus SKVJ01. The sequence goes on from JAFGFT010000041.1 coordinate 31,429, forward strand.
CGTGCCGCGAGTACGTACAGAGAACCAGACGGAGAATCACCTTCGAGTATCTACTACTGGATGGGGTGAACGACGGTGTGGCGGAAGCGGTGGAATTGGCCAGACTACTCCACGGACTGAATTGCCACGTTAACCTGATTCCCTGCAACATGGTTTCAGGACTGACATTCCGGATGTCTCCGCGAGAGCATATTCAGGCCTTCCGTAATGTTCTTGAGGATGCAGGCATCCAGGTAACACAGCGCATGCAACGCGGGTCCGACATCGATGCGGCCTGTGGCCAGCTGCGTCAGCGGGCAGGCGACGCAACACCTTGATATGCCAGCCACTGTAACGTGCTGCTGTCAAACTGCGCCTCTTTCCTTATGCTGCGTGAATCGCTTCCAGCGTTTGGCGGTGATGTAGGAGGGTCCTCACACTGCCAGACTGCCAGGCGAGTCTTTCATAGTGTGAATAGGATGCACGTCGGGATACAATATGGCACAGTTCAGAAGACTCGTTCCTGGTCCCTGGTACTTGAGGAGGAATTGTGATGTCTGAGGCATTTGTAACCGTTGAAAACCTTCACAAGAGCTTCAACGACCACAAGGCTGTGAATGGCGTTACCTTCAGCATTTACAAGGGCGAGATATTCGGACTGCTCGGGCCAAATGGCGCGGGGAAAACCACGACGATCCGCATCCTTTCAACAATTCTCGACCCTGATAGGGGAGACGTGTCGGTAGGTGGGCATTCGATACGTCACGAAGATGACGCCATTCGCAGCCTCATCGGAGTATGCCCCCAGGAACTGGCACTCTATCCTGACCTCTCTGCGATGGACAACTTGCTCTTCTTCGGCCGTATGGTGGGACTGAACGGCCGGGAGGCCAGGTCTCAGGCCGTTGCCAATCTTGAGGCGATGGGACTAATGGACCGGGCCAAAGGGAAGGTGGACAAGTTCTCCGGTGGCATGAAGCGACGTATTAACCTCGCCATCGCCCTTATGGGCCATCCCGAACTCCTGTTCCTTGATGAACCTACCGTCGGCATCGACCCTCAGTCGCGGAATATGATTTACGAGACTATTGACGGGTTGCGCGATGGGGGAATGACCATCCTCTATACCACTCACTATATGGAGGAAGCCGACCGTCTGTGTGACCGCGTTGCCATTATGGATGGAGGACGCATAGTTGCGCTGGATACTCCGCATGAGCTCAAGAGCAGGATTGGGTCGCCGGAACAAGTGACGCTTGAGGACGTCTTCTTGAAACTGACTGGCAGGGGCCTTCGCGACTGAGACTCTCATGAGCAGAATCCTCGCAATCACCATCCGAGAACTGCGCAGCTACCTGCGGGACCGTGCCGACCTGGCGTTCAGCCTCCTCTTGCCTATAGCCATTTTTGCCCTGATGTACGGTGCCTTCAGTGGACAAACACTCTTCCATGGTACTGCCTACATAGTCAATGATGACCCAGAAGGTTTGTATTCCCTGCGGCTGATTGAGCGCCTCAGCGAAAAGGAAGGTCTGGAAGTGAGCCTGCTTGGTAGCGACGTGGCGAATACCAAGCTGGAGAATTCGGACATACTGTTGGCGGTATACATTCCGGACGGCTTCTCTGCTCAACTGGGCGCTGGATGGCCAACTGAGATTACCTTCAGGCAAAGGGGCAACGGTGGACTGGAGGGCCAGATAGTGGCCAGCATGGTCCGGTCTGAGGCAGACAGAATCAGTCAGGAGATCCAGATACAAAGGCAAGTTCAGATCGCTCTGGCGGACAACGTCGTCGGACGTGACCAGATAGAGACCACTGTGCAGAGGCTCATGGAGCGGGAGCGAGAATTACCCATTGTGGAAGTTGATGATGCGATACTCGGTGGCGAGACCAGCATGGTGCACCAGTCCCTTCCCGGCATAATCACTATGTTTGTTCTCTTCGCCATAACCATGGGCAGCAGGGTCATCGTGGAGGAACGCAGGAAGGGAACACTGGAGCGACTGCTCACTACACGGCTCTCCGTAGGAGAGCTCTACATGGGCAAGTTTCTGGCGAGCACCGCACGTGGTTTCCTGCAGACGTCTATTCTCCTAAGCCTGGCCTACATGGTGTTTCAACTGTTCACACCTCTTTCATTCATCATGACGCTGTGTCTCGCGCTTGTATTCTCTGCGGCGGCCAGCACCCTCGCGCTGATTATCGCCTCGGTGTCACGCACCGATGACCAAGCCACATGGATCAGTGTCTTCTTCACCATGTCCACAGTGATGCTGGGTGGGACTTTTTTTGAGATACCGTTAGGTTCGGTGCTCTTCACCATTGGGCGGGCATCCATCAACACCTATGCCAACAGTGCTTTCAAAACGATGATGTCCAGCGGTGCCAGTCTGAGCGACGTGACATCGGAGCTAGTGGTATTGGCTGCTGTGGTTGTAGTTGGACTAGTGATTAGCAGGGTTCTCTTCCGCGCAGTGCCAGGAGGCTGATAGCAGGCATGAAGAGTCTCACTCATATATGGCTTATCGCAGCGAAAGAGTTGAAGCTCTTCGTCACGGACCGCATGGCACTGGGCTTTTTCATCCTCTTCCCTTTTCTATTTGTGGCTCTTTTCAGTGTTGTGCTGGGAGATGTGGGCAGCGACGACGAAAGGATGGAGCTTCACATAGTCACACAGGAAGACACAGACGGTCTCAGTCACCATATTGCCAGGGCCCTGGAAACTGACGACGAGGCTGAACTGGATGCAGGTGAACCGGTAATTATCTGGGATGAAGAATATGACGAAGCCTTTCAGGCAGTGGTCGACGGAAAGTCCGGCGGTTTCCTGGCTTTTCCCGAGGATTTCACGGACGGGATATCGCTGGGCTACGGCTCCAGCATCGAGGTCGTCAGTGACCCGGATGCCACCTATGACCGAGCCGCACTGAATTCGATAGCAGAGGCCATCGCGGCACAGATAGGCCTGCAGCAAGTGGTCCGGAGCGCCATCACCGGATTCACGCTTGAAGGATGGCTCGAATCCTCAGGAGACACGGACCGTATTGGGCAGGAGACGCCGACACTGCTTTCCATGCAAAGAGGCGTCCTCATGAGGCCGACTGTCATAGAGTATGAAGTGGAAGAGGTTGGAGAGGTGGAAGCTGAGGAATCGTCCACCTTCGTCATCCCTGGCTACCTGGTCATGTTCGTATTCATGGCGGCTGCTTTTTCTGCGGAAACGATTGTCCGTGAGCGTCAGAACCGGACACTTGAACGGCTGCTTTCAACATCTGTAAGACGTGCGGCAATCCTTGCAGGGCTGTTCGCTGGTACGGCGACCAAGGGACTGATTCAGATTGCAGTGTTCTGGACTGTGGGGTTGGTGGTCTTCCGTATGAGCCTCGGAATTTCTCCCTTCGCGGTCGTGCTTCTGTCTGTCCTTATGGTGCTTATGTCTTCTGCTTTTGCCCTGATGCTGGCAACTATGGCGCGAACCCAGCGAAGTGCAGGCTCCATAGCCAATGTGGTATCGCTCGTACTGGCGCCACTTGGCGGATGCTGGTGGCCTCTATTTATCACCCCACGATGGATGCAGTTCATTGCCAAACTGACCCCTCATGGCTGGGCGACGACCGGGTTCAACAAGCTGTTGGTCTTCGGTTCCGATTTCAGCGCGGCGGTTCCTGAAATGCTGGCGCTAGTGGGCTTTGCCGTCTTGTTCGGTACTATTGCCGTGTTGCGTTTCCGCACAAGCGCGGTATAGATTGGTCCACCGACCAATGTGGCTTCCAGTAAGTCAGGGCTGTGTCGCACGCACTATTGGGACGCGCACGCTCCGTGCATTTCGAGGTCACAAGGAACTGCTGTCGCGAGTTGCGCCAACCATCACAACTCTGCGCGTTCACGCGGGAAGGGTATTGGAGTATGATTACGGCTGCTCATGTGGATTCCAGGCTGGATCGAGCGCGCCAATCCGATTCCCATCGCTGCAGTTCCTTCCAGTCTTGGAGAGTAATGCGAGCTACGGTAGTTCACATCCGTTGTTTGCCTTCCCCCACGCGTGGCTTTCTGCGTTGTCCAGAGGCGACGTCCTTGTGCTTGCCATGGCGAGGCTGCTACCGCCAGACGCCCCATGTACAGTCTATTGAGGTCTGCCGACTGCAGCACAGGGAATCTGGTTGTGCTGCCATGTGGTGCAGGGTATGAGAATTCGTCATCTTGACCCGAACGGATGGCTACTAGTCGCTGCCTGTTTCGTCGTCACTCTCTGCATCGGAGAGGTGCTGTGGTCGTTCGGCGTGTTCTTCAAGTCTCTTGAGACGGAATTCGGCTGGAGTCGCGGACTCACTTCTTCAGGCTATACGGGACTCGTCATCGCCCAGGGCATGTCAGCCATCATAGCAGGGAGACTCGCTGACAGGTACAAGCCGCGGCGGGTTCTTCTTGCAAGTGCTTGCATTGCCGGCCCCGCAATCATGGCGTGCAGTCAAATCACTACGCTGCCACAGTTGCAGCTCCTTCTGATTGTGACAGGCATCGGCGCAGGGGCCACCGTCTCCGTGCCCGTCTCGACCGTGCAGAAGTACTTCAGCAACACTGCGCAGAGCAATATCGCGCTCGCGATAGTCGCATCCGGTATCGGAATGGGAGCCCTTGTGTTCGCACCTTTGTTGAATGCCGTGATCCACGCCTCTGGATGGAGGACCGCATTCATCACCGCTGGCTTGATATTCTCCGCTCTCGTTGGCAGCGCAGCACTGGTACTCAGGCCGACCGGAATGCAATTACAGAAGCGCGGGAATCAGAGTGCTGCAGCTAACAGCCGAGTGCGAGACCTGATTATCACTCCGCAGTTCATGGGAGTGACAGGCGTATTCATGGTTGCCGTCTTCGCATTCCAGACTCTTTCGGTGCACCTGGTGCCATACGCGACTGATATCGGCATCAAGACCGGCGCAGCCGCTGTGGCACTTGGCATGGTAGGAGGACTCTCAGTGCCCGGCAGGCTTACATCCGGATTATTGTCTCAGAAGCTAGGATGGGGCAAGACGCTCGCTTTTTCGCTCGCAGGGTGCGGGCTGGCAATTACGACGCTGCCAGCTATACACACGGAGTGGATGTTGTACTCGTTCGTCGCTTTCTACGGGTTCTGCCATGGTGTGAGAGCGGTGGCAACTTTCGGTACCGTGGGGCGCCTGTTTGGTGGACGCTCCCTGGGCGAGTTGACCGGCATTCTCGTCGCGTGCTCAAACTTCGTGGGCGCCTTCGGCCCGTACGTTGCAGGGCGTGTATTCGACCTTACGGGAAGCTACGGGATAATGTTCACCTCGGTAGGCATCTTGCTCCTGGTGGTAGCACTGGCATCGCTGACGATTCAGTTTGAGAGTCGGGAAGCGTAGTAGCGAAGCGCCTGATGTTGCTCCGGCCAGGTAGCCTTGCTGCGTGTCTGACCGACTCTTTCCCAATGACTGTACGACACTCATGTCACCATGCAACATCCCGGACTTGCGGTGGACACCGGCGAGCCATCAACTCAGCGCTCTGCTCTGACCCTATTCCGCGGGCCCGCTGGGTGAACGCGGCATGGCAAGAATTGCGGGAATTGTGGCCACCATCGCAATGGCCAGAACAACAAAGACGACGTGGAATCCCGCTGCGATGGTTCCCGACTGCTCCAGGGTAATCGTGGCGATGGTGATGCTCACGGCCGCACCGGCCTGGCGGGACATGCCTCGTATTCCGGTGATGGTCGCGATCCGCAAAGGCATCAGCTCTATGCATGCGTTGTTTGAGGCCGGTGCTGCTATCCCAACCCCTATGCCCATTAATAGCATCAGCAAAGAAAGCGACGTCGTGCTGTTGAGCCCTCGTGTCAAGGTTTCGAGCTGCGACGGTTCCAGGCTTAGAAGCGCCAGGCTGACAGCCGCAAGCGCAGTGCCGATGATTATCGGCCAGCGGTAGCCCACGCGCATGAGAAGCATACTGGTTATGAGAGAGGTTGCCATCATTCCGATGGCCCTGGGCACCATGATGATTCCACTCTGCAGATAGGACAGACCGTAGACGTTGATCGCAAAGAGTGGAACGAGCGACATGACGCCTATGGCGCCGGCTCCATAGATGATGTTGTAGATGTTGGCCGCGAGGAATGGTGTTGCCTTCAGGATTGCCACATCCACTATCGGGTCTCTGGTTCTCCCTTCATGGCGCAGGAATACGAGTCCCAGCAGAAACGATGCGAGCAAAAGCACACCTATCAGCACCCACATCTGCGGAGTGTGGGCATGACCAACCAGGCTTATGGCACCCATGAGGGACGAGAGACAGCCTGCAATCAATCCCGCGCCGACGAGGTCTATGCCACCCTCTTTTCTGCCACCAGAAGGCAGCAAGAGAGAGGCGAGCAGGAGGATGAGCAACCCAATGGGAACATTTACCCAGAAGATGGCTCTCCACCCGAATGAATGTATCAACCAACCGCCGATAACAGGACCGGCTATCTGCCCGATGGGAAAGATGCTGCTGAAGAGGCCGATGGCGCGCTGCCTTGAGTGTGGAAACGCCTCAGCCACAATGCCCACGGCGGAAGGAAGGAAACCACCCGCTCCGAGGGCCTGGATCAAGCGAGAGACAATGAGGAGTCCGATATGGGGAGATAACGCGGCGAGTGTTGACCCTACTATGTAGAGGCCGAGGCACGCCAAGAATGTGCGCTTTCGGCCCACAATATCGCTGACCTTCCCGACTATCGGCATGCTCGCAGTGAGCATCAACTGGAAGATGGCAATCACCCAACCCACCGTCACGAGGGATACATTGAACGAAGTGCGAATCGCCTCCAGTCCGACAGCGATGGATGTGCCAGCAATTCCGGTCATCAGGAGACCCATGCTGACGGTGGCGAAGACAAGATAGCGCGAACTGTTGTTGGGTCTTTCTTTCATTGTGTTCGTGGTTCAATGAACGCCAGGCTCTATCGTACGGCGATGGTACTTCTTCGGAATCGACATTCTAGACCACGTAACTCGCAATGTCTCTGCGGCGTATGTGCAGGTTGAAATTCGCGGAGAGACGTGTCACATCGTGATGCTGGCAGACTTCTGTTGCCGTAACGGTGCGGTAGAATATCGGCATATGAAGGGACCCTGCTGGCGGCCATTATGTCACGTGTTTCAGTGCACAGTGGTGGTACTGCTCATCCTTCTCGCTTGCGCAGGGTGCTCGGCGCCAGCAGAAGAAGGTTTCGCTATCTATCTAACGAGGAGCGACGTACCTCCCGCACAGATGCCAGCATTGAGCCATGTCGAGATTGCCGCAAATTCCGTCATCTCGACGGCCGACATTGTGGCGTACCATGCCGATACGCACGAGATAGACCTCACTACGGATGCGTACAACAGAATCTGCAGTCTTCAAGTACCGGTCAACGGCCGGTCATTCATGGTGTGTGTGAATGGACAACCCATGTACTGGGGAGCATTCTGGGCTCCTATCTCCTCACTTTCATTCACCGGCGTCACTATACTGAAGCCGCTCGGCTCGCATGATTTGAATACGATCAGACTCGACTTGGGCTACCCTTCAGATTCCTTCTTCGAGGGTGAGGATCCTAGAGACAACGCGGACGTTCTGGAATCGTTGGAGAGGGCGGGTAGATTGGCGATCCGCAGTCCGGCGACCGGCTATGTCGTGGTGCCTCAAGCCTTGAAGGGATACGAACTCTATTCCTGGGTGGAAGGTGACCAATGGCACTTCACATTGATTACTGGCACGAATCGCAACAAGTCGATTGATGAGGTAACTGCAACCAGCATTGGAGTCAGGGAAGACGGCTTTGTCCAACTGCACATTGTGGGAATTGAGGCACTGAACTCCGTTCTTGGCTCACTCCCGACCGGCGAGTCCATCGCCTGGTTTGCCGCTCTGCAATGGGATGAAGCATCAGCGGACTATCCAGACATCGAGCTTCCTCCTCCGTCTCTGGTCGACGCCGTGAAAGCACATGCGGAGGCGCGTGGTTTGATTCTCTACGTGCAAGAGTGAACCTGGAGGGCAGCGCTCAGCTAGTCTACTTGCTGTGCGGATGCTTTCTGAGATACAGTCCGATGCCGAATAACAGTATGGCTCCGCCGAGCCACATCCATACAGTTGTGCCGGCGCCCATCAGGCCAGAGAAGAGAAATACAGGGAGAAACACCACGGCAAGAATCATCATGATGGTGCCAATCAACGGTCTTCCCATAGCCAGTTGCTCCTATCCTGCCACGCGTTGCTGGAAACACGATACGCGATGCACCGACTTTCTGGCAAGCGCAGTTGTGATTGGCGCTGCGCCGATGAGCCATCCACGTGCGGCATTTTCCCCGTACCATTAGCATCCCTGCACCCATGGATACAAGAATGTTGTCACTCACAGCGTTGTTCTCTCTCACCCATGGTGCCCGAGAGGCCATTGAGTGAAGGTTCTCCAATTCGGTCGCCAGAACACACAGCAATGGACTGTATAATCAATGTGCTGTCCGAGAGGAGACCATTGAATGTCGATTGAGCTGTGGCTTGCTTTTGTCGCCGCGTCTGCGGTCGTTCTCATCATCCCGGGACCAACCGTTCTTACCGTCTTGAGCTACTCCATAGCCAATGGACGACGCGCGAGTGCTCCTGTAGTTGCGGGCGTGACACTGGGTGATTCAACCGCTCTTTTTGTCTCACTCGTTGGTTTGGGGGCGCTGCTTGCAGCTTCGGCTGCACTTTTCGCTGTCATCAAGCTGGTTGGTGGAGCGTACCTTCTGTATCTTGGAATCCGCATGTTGCGGGCAGGAATCGCAAGAACAGAATCGGCTGCACGGTCCGTTCCGTACTCCCGGGGGAGACTGTTCTTCAACACATATCTCGTTACGGCACTCAACCCGAAGAGCATCATGTTCTTCGTGGCGTTCCTGCCACAGTTCGTCAACTACGCGTCCAACGTGACGCAACAGCTCTGGGTCCTGGCCATTACCTTCGTGTCCATGGCGACTCTCAACGCAAGTGTGTATTCATTCTTTGCGGCAGCGGCCAACAGATTGCTTGCCTCTTCAAGGGCGCAGAGAAGGCTCAATCTGGCGGGTGGTTCGTTGCTTTCTGTCGCCGGCGTATGGGCGCTTCTCGCACGGCATACCACGTGAGGTTGTTCGACTGCCGGACGCAAGTAGCGACGTTTGACTGTCACGTCTTTCCCGCTGCGTTGCACCCTGCACAGCCGCAAGCATGCTCCTCAAGGAAGCAACAAGCCGTGAACAACCACCGTCATCGTAAGTCCTGAGGCAGGTCGCGGTTCTTGCTGAGGGAATCCTCAATCCAGGTCTAGCCGAACCCTTGCCGACGCAGTCTCACGACGTTATGCAGTAGCGACGTCTTCTGAGGCCAACCGCGCTGTGGATAGAACGAAAACTCCCGCTGGCTTCACATACCATGGACAAGGATTGCCTGCACGAAGAGCCTCATGCGCCGGTGGAGCCTTCTTCAACACCTTTGGTCTCCAGTGGGGGAGCGTCTTGAGCGGCGGTCGTGAAGGTGAGACTGCCGTCTGCGCCACCCACCATGATCGTGTCACCATCACGGAAGTTCCCCTGCAGCACCATTACGGCAAGTGGGTCCAGTACAAGACGCTGAATGGTGCGCTTGAGGGGACGCGCTCCGTAGGCGGGGTCGTACCCCTCTTTCACCAGTATGTCACGGGCAGCATCATCAAGCAGTACGTCGATTCTGCGTTCCGCCAGCCGCTTCTTGAGGGCGGCAAATTGCAGGTCGACGATACGCCGTATGTCCGCTTCGCTGAGCTGATGGAAGATAGTGACCTCATCGACACGGTTCAAGAACTCCGGTCGGAAGTTCGCCCTGAGGGCATCCATCACCCGCTCTTCCATCTCCTCTTCCTGGCCAGCTTGCATATCTACCATCCACTGGCTCCCCAGGTTACTGGTCATGATGAGCACTGTATTCTTGAACCCAACGGTCCTGCCCTGGCCATCAGTCAGGCGGCCATCATCCAGGATCTGCAATAACACATTGAACACATCGGGATGAGCCTTCTCGATTTCATCGAGGAGCACCACAGAATAGGGCTTGCGACGGACTGCCTCGGTGAGTTGTCCCCCTTCTTCGTAGCCAACATATCCTGGGGGTGCGCCGATGAGTCGAGACACTGTGTGTTTCTCCATGTACTCGGACATGTCCAGCCGTATCATTGAGCGCTCATCGTCGAAGAGGAACTGCGCCAGAGCGCGGGCCAGTTCGGTCTTGCCGACACCTGTTGGACCAAGGAAGATGAAGCTGCCAAGGGGGCGATTGGGGTCCTGCAGGCCGGCGCGTGCACGCCGGACGGCGTTTGCCACGGCGCGGATTGCCTCATCCTGTCCAACGATTCTGTCATGCAGTCGGTCCTCCATCAGCAGAAGTTTCTGTATCTCTCCTTCGAGCAGTCTGCTCATAGGGATGCCGGTCCACCTGGCCACCACTTCCGCGATGTCTTCTTCGTCGACCTCTTCCTTGAGCAGTTGCTCACCCTTCGCGGATGAGAGTTGCGTTTCTCTCTGCTTGAGGTCCTTTTCAAGTTCAACAAGCGTTCCGTACTTGAGTTGTGCGGCGCGCTCCAGATTCCCTGAGCGTTCCGCACGGTCTACATCAGCCCGAACCTGCTCCAATTGCTCCTTCAGTTGCTGAAGAGACTGTATCTCGTTCTTTTCGCGCTCCCATTGTGCCCGCAGACCACTGGCCTTCTCGCGCAGATTCGCCAATTCCTTCTCCATTTGCGCCAGACGGTCGCGGGATGCCTGATCCTTTTCTTTCCTCAGCGCTTCCTTCTCCACCTCCAACTGTGTCAGGCGTCTCTGAACTTCATCCAGCTCTGCCGGCACGCTATCTATCTCGGTGCGGAGCTTGGCCGCTGCCTCATCCACAAGGTCAATCGCTTTGTCCGGAAGGAATCTGTCGCTGATATACCGATTGGACAATACTGCCGCGGCCACCATTGCAGAATCCTTAATGCGGACTCCGTGATGTACCTCGTAACGTTCCCTGAGCCCTCTCAGGATGGAGATTGTGTCTTCCACTGAAGGTTCACCGACCAGCACTGGCTGAAAGCGACGTTCGAGTGCGGCGTCCTTCTCGATGTATTTGCGGTACTCGCTGAGCGTGGTTGCACCGATGCAGTGGAGTTCCCCTCTCGCAAGCAACGGCTTCAACATATTGGACGCATCCATCGACCCTTCGGCAGCACCTGCTCCGACCACAGTGTGCAACTCATCTATGAACAGAATCGTGTTGCCTTGAGACTGCTGGACTTCTTTCAGGACAGCTTTCAGTCTCTCTTCAAATTCTCCCCGGTACTTGGCGCCAGCCACCAGAGCACCCATGTCGAGCGCAACAATACGCTTGCTCTTCAGTCCCTCAGGAACATCTCCTCGTATGATGCGCTGTGCCAGTCCTTCAGCGATTGCAGTCTTTCCCACACCCGGCTCCCCCATTAGCACGGGGTTGTTCTTGGTCCTTCGGGAGAGGACCTGGATTGTGCGGCGTATCTCCTCGTCTCGACCGATAACCGGGTCCAATTTGCCTCTGCGTGCAGCGTCTGTCAGGTCTCGCCCATACTTCTCCAGCGCCTCGTACTTCTCCTCTGGGTTCTGGTCCGTCACGCGCTGGCTCCCACGTATACCCGCCAGCACCTCCATGATCCGGTCTTTCGTTATCCCATTCTCACGGAGAAGCACGGCAGCCTTGGCTGCAGATTTGTCCGTCATGGCAAGGAGAAGATGCTCAGTACTTGTGTACTCGTCTTTGAAGGCAGCCGCCTCCTTCTCGCCAAGGTCAAGTATTCCTTGTAGCGCACGGGACAGGTAGACTTGAGTTACACCCTGAGCCGTGGGGAATGAATCCAGCATGCTCTGGAGTGGTACGGCGATTGTGCGTGGTGCGAGTCCGAGGTGCTTGAGTATCTGTGGCACAACCCCAGCCTCTTGCTGCACAAGGGTGAGTAGCAGATGCTCAGGTTCGACTTGAGTATGACGACGTTCTTCAGCCTCGTGCTGGGCTGCAAGCAACGCTTCGCGGGCCTTCTCTGTAAGCCGGTTGACATCCATATTTCTCTCCTGCAATCCACATTCCGTGGGAGGAATTGTCGTGTGACATTCTAGCAAACAGTACGGCAAATCGGTCAGGCATGATTCAAGGCCGTACCGCATCAATTAACGGCGGCCACGGCGCCTGCGGAGTTTCTTATAACGCAGGCGACAGTAGTCACAGCGCGCATCGCTGGACATTCGCTCGATTCACACTCGGAGCAGTAACCAATCCGGCGAGAATCCCTGATTTGAAGCATTCATCTCTACGCCGTATGACAGTCGTGCGCAGTGCGTGCCATGGATTCGATGATATGTTCGCGTTATCATGCTATCTGAATGACACGGAAATGCATCATACACGGGGGAGAGTTCTATGAGCGCAAGATTGAAGGTTCTGTTCTTGTGTACCGGAAATTCCTGCCGGAGCCAGATGGCGGAGGGGTGGACCCGTCACCTCAAAGATGAATACGTTGAAGCATACTCTGCCGGCGTCGAGGCAAAATCACTCGATCCGAACGCAGTTGCGGTGATGGCCGAGGTTGGGGTTGATATCTCGGCGCAATATGCCAAACACGTCAGCGAAATAATGGACATTCCGTACGACTACGTTGTGACCGTATGCTCACACGCTCGTGAAACCTGCCCGTTCTTTCCGGGAGATGTGAAACGCCTGCACGCGGAGTTCGACGACCCTCCTTTTCTCACCAGGAACATGCATGATGGCGAGGAGAAGCTGGAGGTCTACCGTCGAGTCAGGGACGAGATTCGCGTGTTCGTTGAGGGCATGCCGGGTAATTTGTCACTCTAGCAGGGCAGTTGATGTGAGTTCGCGTGCTCGAACGGTCCAGATCGCACAGCTACTTGCAGTACAGTGCGTCTGACAGGCGGCGGGTCAACCTCACTTCATACTCTCCAGTCTGCCTGTTCTGGCGATGGTGAAAAATCCTTCCGCGTATCACCTGTCCGGGAGGAAGTATCCTGACATCCTCTCTGGCCTTGTGCTCCATGTCCTGAACCGAAATCGTGTGCCAGAGGTTGTCGTACAACGGCATGCTGTGCGGTGAGTACAGCACCTCATCGCTGGATGCTGCAAGGCGCACCTGGAACGTGTTCAACTGGGAGTTCACCCGGTGGGCAAAGGTACCGTCGGAAATGCAGGTGTTTCCGGGGTCACTGAGACTATGTCGAGCCCAGTCTTTGATACTGCAGGCGGGAATGTCATGCCATTCGTGGTCTGTGAGCCAGAGACTATGAGGCAGTTCCTGTGCGTAGGCAGTCAGACAGCCAAGTTTGGCTTCGACCGCGAGAGCGAACCGCATGACGCCGCCTGCCCTGTCAAAGTCAAAGAGAAAGTCCAGGGCCTCTATTCCATCAGCGTCGGCTGTATAGGCGCCGGCATCAACCTGGTAGTACGTCATCAGGACGCCAAGAAACTCCGCCAATTCGCGGCCTGCAAACTGCGCCAGCCGCGCAAGCTCAGCGCAGGTCGATGCACCAGTCACCCTTCCTTTGAGATAGCGACCTATCGGGTCACCGGATACGATGGCGAGAGCCATCGCGATGTCCTCCGGGGGATACTCCATCGTCTCCAGCAGAAACCGCATCATTTCCACCGTGTAGACATGCTGGTTGCGCTTGTCCCCCGTTTCGTAGATTGCATGGGGTGTACCGATATCGTGAAGCGCCAGGATAAGACGGAAGAGCCCGTCGTCGATGCCAACCGGGAGGTTCTGCCAGGCGAAGTATCTGTCGTACTGTCTCAGGACCATCATCGTGTGCAGTCTCAGCGTGTAGCCTTCACGCACGCCTTTGTCCGCTCCGTATTCCCACGGAAAGATAGCAGCCATTGCCGTAACGAGGTCATCTCCTGAGAAGACCCCGTAGGGAAGGGACAGCTGTGACTTCAGCCGGTCGATGAGTTGTGTAGATAACTGCGGAAATCTCATGTATGTCTTCCCCGCGCTGCTTCAAAGCCTGAAAGAGTGTAGCGCAATTCCCTGAACACGTACCTGTATGCACCATCCAAAGGCCTGCAGAGGATGAGACCTAGCGGCACTGCACGCGACACAGTAGGTACCAAGGTGGATTTGGCGCTACGGCCATCAGACAGCTGAAGTGTACGTCGCAGAGTCAATACTGTCACGGCTCTCATTACCCGCCGCACTTTGTCGAGAGGGAGAAACAAAGAATTTATCTTGCCCACGCGGAAGACAATGCCGTAGTACCAGCGAATCCGGTACGATTACGACTGTGGAGGTGACTATGGACGAGGTACTTGAACTGGCACGCAGGGAACTGCGTGAGAACGCTGATGAGACGAAAAAGCTGAGCGGCCAGAAGTTCTTCAAGGAAAGCGTCAGACTCTACGGATTGCCGGTTCCTGCAGTGAATAGAATCGCCAGAGACCATTTCAAATTGATTCGGCAGAGATCCAAGCACGAAATCTTTGCCCTCTGCGAGGATTTATGGCAGTCCGGCTACATGGAAGAGGCGCTGATTGCATGCACATGGTCGCACTCGGTTCACAAGAGCTATCAGTCAGAGGACATGGACATCTTCGAGAACTGGCTGGACAAGTACGTCAGTAACTGGGCTACCTGTGACACGCTGTGCAACCATTCCGTGAGTGACCTCGTTGACATGTATCCGGCGCTCGTTGATGTCCTCAAGAAGTGGGCCAGGTCAGAGAACCGATGGGTCAGGCGAGGAGCGGCGGTATCACTCATCGTTCCAGCCAAACGCGGCAGGTTTCTTGAGGACGTGTTTCTGATTGCGGATACTCTACTATTGGATTCGGATGACCTCGTGCAAAAAGGATACGGATGGATGCTGAAAGAGGCAGCCGAGAACCACCAGCATGAAGTATTCAACTATGTAATGAGGAATAAATCGGTCATGCCTCGCACCTCCCTGCGATATGCAATCGAGAAGATGCCCGGAGAACTCAAGGCGCGGGCGATGGAAAAGTAACCTCCGAACAGGTGTCAGTCCGAAGAACATCCGTTGGCGATGTTCACTCTGGGCTATCCGGCACCATCCCCAGCGGGCGACGGTTTCGTTGCCGGAGACGTTGCTGCTCGTCAGGGTGACTGCCAGGCAGAAATGGCACGCAGTCAGGACGCTGTCGGCAGCGGCATTTTCATATCGTGCATTGGACTTCACTCGTCCGCGACCGACTACACTGGTGTACTATCCAATGCGACTATATAGAAAGGAGGTCACTACAATGGAAAGTCAGCTCGCTCTCTGGGATGAGTACCTGAAATCGAGAGACGTGATTGCCAAGGCGGCACCGGGGTTGTGGGAAGTCAAGAATGCCCTCACTGAAGAGGTCTACAAAGAGGGGGCGCTGAGCACCAAGGTCAAACGACTGATGGGGCTGGTCGGAGGACTCCGTGCAGGTTGCACCACGTGCGTTATCGGGCAGACGCAGCTTGCTATTGCGGCTGGCGCCACAAACGAGGAGATTTTTGAGGCCATTGGCGTTGGAACCGCAATGAGCGGCACCCCTGGCCTCGCAGAAGCAGGCAGAGTATTCGATCTGTTGAAGGAGCTTGGCCGGCTCTAGAGACACTGCTCTCTATCTGCTGTCAGAGTGTTGCAGGACGGCTGTACGTGCGTCCGTACTTAGGTTGTACGTACAGCCGTGTAATGCTTCTCTGTACGTCCGATTCTTTGGCCCACGATTGTACCTGGCAGGTCAATGTAATTGACGCCGACCTGCGGGCATGTCACCACCTCACTGGAGACTGCTGATTCTCACTTACGGGATCTCACACTTCCGTGCGGCGCCCTCTTGACTCTCAAGTAGCTTGAGGGTCCACACTGTATTCAGAATGATCATTCTGAATACAGGAAAAGGAGAAGAATGCTCAAGATAGGCGAGTTCTCCCGTCTGAGCCAGGTTCCTGTCTCCACATTGCGGTACTACGACGAGATCGGCCTGCTCAAGCCGGTGCAGGTAGATGACTTCACGGGGTATCGATACTACACAGCGGAGCAGTTCCCAAAGCTCAGCCGCATCACGGTGCTTAAAGACCTGGGATTGTCGCTTACGGAGATAGTGCAACTCACTTCGAACGGCACATCGACGGCGGTGTTGCGCGACGCTCTCAATCGAAAGCAGGCCGAGAGTATGCGCGCAATCGAGATAGAAAAGGGCCGACTGCAGCGGCTCGAGGCATGGCTGGAGAACCTCGCGAGCGGAACGACGATGGAAGAATACGAGGTTACTATCAAGAAGACCGATCCCCAGCAGTTGGTGTGCTTGCGCCGCGTGATGCCCAGCTACCATTCGGAAGGTGAACTGTGGCGTGAACTGTGCACATACCTGGGTACATTGAAAGGTGTGCAGTATGCAGGACCTGCCATGAACATCTGCCACGACAGTGAGTACCGCGAAAAGGATGTCGACATAGAGGTAGCTCTACCCGTCGCAGTCGCTGTTCCAGAGTCAGGCGACATCAAAGTACGCACACTCGATGGTGAAGAACAGGTTGCAAGCGTGCTCCACAAGGGCCCGTTCGACTCGATTATCAGGGCGTATCAATTTATCGTGGGATGGATAGAACGGAACAACTACCGAATGGCGGGTCCGGACCGCGTCCTCTACTTGAACAACCCGGAAGAAGTCGCCCCCGACGAGATAGTGGAGGAATTGCAGATACCCATAGCAAGACCCTGAACACCAGGCAGGCAAATGAGCCCCCTCAGGACGCAGTCGGAGCATGCTGAGGGGGTCTCAGGTCGTGTTCTCTACGTAACAATCCGCTGCAACTGTACTTTCCTGAGTGACGCACAATCAGGGCACCCAAGTGCCGACATGGTGCGGCGCATCTCAGCTCCGAGCAGTTCTACCAGTCGCCTCACGCCGTCGGCCTTGCCTGCGCCCCACGCAAGCAGGATAGAGTTTCCAAACCCGACTGCCACCGCACCCATGGCGAGGCCTTTCACGATGTCATTCCCGGTCCTGAATCCCGTGTCAACGTACACCTCAACCCTTGCACCGACCGCTTCGACGATGTGAGGAAGGGCGACAACAGATGGAGTGGCGCAGTCGAGCGATGCTTGTCCATGATTGCTCACTACAATAGCTTTGGCGCCATATTCAACCGCTTTCAGCGCATCGTCAACACCAAGCACACCTTTGACTATGAACGGCAATCTGGTATGGGCTATTGCATTGCGAACCGTCTCTTCACTCTGTGGGGCGAACGTATCATCGAGGTCGACTGAGTCGCCAACGAGACGCCCATGAAAATGGTCGATATCCATCCCCACGGCGACACACCCACGGCGCTTCGCATCTTCCAGCTTGCGAAAGATGAGATCAGTGTTGCGGTAGGGCTTCACGATCTTCACAACGGGTACCCCCGTATCCACTGCCCTCTGCAACTCATCGCTGCCGCCAATGCCAAGAGTGAGCAAAGCCCCGGCAGCCTTGAGTCCACGCGCACACTCAACGAGAGCATCCTCACCAAGTGTCTTCCACCCACCCATGGGACCACAAAACATGGGTACCTTCACAGGTATTCCAAGAATCTTCGAGCTTGTATCCGCTTCGACCGATGAGAAGAAGCGTGGCGTGAAGAACAGAGAGTCAAGATATGCCCGGTTGACGCTCAGTGGAGTACCAAGCG
Organism: Dehalococcoidia bacterium; assembly: GCA_016930935.1. Taxonomy (GTDB): domain Bacteria; phylum Chloroflexota; class Dehalococcoidia; order GIF9; family AB-539-J10; genus SKVJ01. The sequence continues at coordinate 49,127 of JAFGFT010000041.1, forward strand.
CCGCGTCGGGAGGAAGCGGTCTTGCGTAGCCCGCTGCTCTAAGGCCTCCCACTCCTTTCGCATACAATTGGGAAAGAGCAAGTTGTTCCGGCATGGATGCACCTCCCTTGTGCTTCAAGCGCTACCGTTTTTCGCATTCCTTAAGCATACCGCGAACAGACTCTCCGTGTTGACGGGTGACCACCCGTTGTCGTGCCTTCACCAAAATGGAAACGAGAGCTGCTTCGCCCGTCAATGACGGGCTGCAGGTGTATAGGGCTGGTATCCCTCAGCACTCAAGGACGGCACATCATGCATCTTGACGCCATTCCGCCAACCCTCGTTGCGGCCGTTTGCGTCGACTCCCAGCCACTGTCACGTGAATTGAAGGGTCCTTCCCACCAGTCCACGGAAACATCAGAGGTGCGTTTCAACGCCTGCCCGAATCTGCACGCACTGCACTTTGACTTGTGCAGCTGCGCCTTTTTGAGAGAGCTATTGACGTAGACCCAGTACTCAGTAGCCATGAGACTTCTGCCTCCGGACAGCGCGAATGGCGCAGTCTCCGTATTCAGAACCAGGCTATTGTAGACAAACGAGCAGGTGCAGGTCGATGGCCGTGCATCGAATGGACAGCCCATAGGTGCAGCCAAGTACTATTCGCGGCACCGACGGTCAAATTGCAGAATGGAACTCCACTTCAGTCGCGGCTGGATTGTTCTCACCCTCATTACTCGGCACACGCTTCACGGCATTCATTCGAAGTCTTCCACCAACTGTGAAATGGTATTGACATTGAGAAATCTCCTCGTCTACGATGGTCGTATAGGGATGCAGTCTTGACTCCCTGTTTGGGTGGAGTAGGGCAATCCGGCTGTTGTCTCTGGCATGGCGATACCAAGCCATGTCCACGTGTTTGCTCAGGCACGTCGTGATTGTAGGGAATCAGCTGGAGCACTCCACTTGTGACTGCGTCCGCATTTTTCAGGGAGGAGGGAAGACATGAGAACAGGAAGTCGTTTCATGTGGGGAGTTGTACTACTCGCTCTTGGTGCGCTTGCGATTGCAGGTTGTGCACCCGCAGCAAGCCAACCAGCTCCTGGTGGCACAGGTGATGAAGGAACACCTGCAGCACCCGCCGGTGATACCTACAAGATGGACTTGCAGGCCTGGCCCGGAGGGGGTAGCTACCTTGACGAAATCAAGATGTTTGCTGCGCGTGTGGAAGACATGTCAGCCGGTCGAATCGACGTAACGGTGCATGCCGGAGGGGAACTCTGCCCAAGTACCGCCGAATTTGACGCCCTTGAGTCAGGCGCCATTGAATGGGGAGCCACCTGCTTCAATTTCAATCTGGGTCGTTTCGGCAAAGTTGCCGGACTTTTCGGGGCAATGCCTGCCGGACCGAACCCGACGGAATTGTATGCATGGTTGGAAGAGGGCGGAGAGAGAGATCTCATCAATCGATGCATGGAAATGGCTGACACCGATGTCATCGTGGTTGGCGGGATGCTCCATCTAGCAGGGGCAGAATCATTCGGTTGGTTCAAGGAACCGATTACGAGCCTCTCTGACTTCAAAGGCATGAAGTATCGATGCATGGGGCTTTACGGTGACGTCGCACAAAAACTGGGAGCAGCGGTTGTGAATTTGCCAGGTGGCGAGATTTATCAGGCTTTCGAGCGCGGAGTCATAGATGGCTTCGAGTACTGCACTCCATCCATGGACTACGATGCAGGGTTCGGTGATCTCGACGCCGTCATGCACGAGCCTGGTCTACAGTCCACTAATGCCATGTGCAGACTGATGGTTCGCCAGAGCACCTGGGATAGCGTACCGAGTGACCTTCGTCCGATAATCGATGCGGCATCACGAATGAGCATGATTGACTACGCATGGATTCACATGAAGGACGCGGCGGCGATGATAGCGTTCAAGGACGCCGGAGTTGAGATCGCCCAATTGCCGGAAGATGTGCAGCAGGAGATATTCAAACTTGTTCAAGATGTGCACGCAGACAACTGTGCCGCGGATCCCTTCTACAAAGAGGTGTACGACGCGCAGCAGGCCTTCCTGGACAAATACCGCATCGTCGAATACAAGGTTCAGCCATCGTACGAATGGCGCTACTAGGAACCAGGTAGCCCAAAAGGACCAGGTCGAGGAGTTTATGGCCACAGGCGGCCTCTTCGAGAGGTCGCCTGTAGGCTATGTTGCTGGAGTCTGACATGAAGACCCTTGATTCAATCCTGCTGCGAGTCGAGAATCTCGGAATATGGGTCGGGAAGTTGGCGAGCTGGCTGTTGCCGATTCTTATTCTGTGCATCGTCTACAACGTATTCATGCGGTATGCGCTGAATGCACCAACCATATGGTCGTTCGATATCAGCTACATGCTCGGTGGCGCCATGTATCTGCTTGGTCTTGCCTGGGTTCACCAGAAAGACGAGAACGTGCGTGTAGATATCATCTCCGCACGCTTTCCTCAAAGAACTCGCACAGTGATCGACCTCGCTCTCAACTTCATTCTGTTCTTTCCCTTTGTCCTGTTCGTATTTCTCACATCGCTCCGCATCACGATTCACTCGTGGAAAATCCAGGAACTCGCCTCAACAACAATCTTCTATCCACCTTTGTACCCCTTAAGGACAATCATAACCATCGGACTGTTGCTGTTATTGCTTCAGGGAGTGGTCAACGTGGCTCGCTCGCTCAGACTGCTAATCAAGGGAGCCAACAATGGTTGACATGAGTCCAGAGGCCATCACACTGCTGATGTTCGGATTGCTGTTGCTTGCTGTACTTCTTGGGTATCCGATGGCTTATGCACTCGCGGGAATTGCGATGGTCGTCAGCCTGTTGTTCTTTTCTGCGGAACAGACGTTCGCGGTTTTCTACGGACGGATCTTCGGGATAGTCACTAACTACGTCCTTCTGGCCGCGCCGCTCTTCATCTTCATGGGATTGATGCTTGAAAAGACCGGCATATCCGACAGACTGTTTGATGCCATCTATCTGTGGACAGGCGGACTCCGAGGAGGGCTGGCAATAGCGACGGTACTGATAGGTGCCCTACTGGCTGCCTGTGTGGGAATAATAGGAGCTTCTGTCATCATGCTCGGTCTCATCGCCCTGCCCTCAATGTTGAGCCACGGCTACAACAAGGAACTGGCATGCGGTGCTGTGTGCGCTGGTGGCACCCTCGGTATCCTCATACCGCCGAGCGTCATGTTGGTCGTATATGGACCGACAGCCAGCATAGGCGTGGGGAAGCTCTTCATGGCTGCTTTCATGCCTGGTTTCATGCTCGCAGGACTCTATATCGTCTATATTGGCATCGCGAGCTTCATCAAACCAGACCTCGCGCCCGCAGTGTCCGTTGAGGAACGGGCGGTCCCCTTCGCCCAGAAGTTCACTGCGCTCGTCGTCTCGATGGGTCCCCCTCTGTTTCTTATCCTGGCAGTACTCGGCACCATCTTCTTCGGCATTGCGCCACCGACGGAAGCAGCCGCAATTGGGGCAGTTGCCGCTGTGCTTCTCGCCGTGGCATACGGGCGCTTCAGCTTCCAGGCATTCAAGGACGTTACCTACCATTCGCTGAGGATAACCTGCATGGTCATGATAATCGCCATGTGCGCCGCCATGTTTACCAGTACGTTCCTTGGATTGGGCTGCGGCGACGTGATAATGAACGCGATAGTCGGAATTCCTCTTGGACGGTGGGCAAGCTTCGGCCTGGTAATGTTTATCGTCTTCATCCTCGGGATGTTCATCGACTGGATAGGAATCATCTTCATAATGGTTCCTATCGTGACCCCTATTGGGGTGGCGCTTGGGTTCGACACGTTGTGGTTCGCGATGATGATAATTGTGAACCTGCAGATGTCATTTCTGACGCCTCCCTTCGCTTACGCGCTCTTCTACCTTCGAGGTATCTGCAAGCCAGAGTGGGGAGTAGACACTGGCCACATCGTCAGAGGCGTGATTCCGTTCGTCCTTCTGATAGTCCTTGGACTGTTTCTTTGCATCACCTTCCCACAGATCATTCTGTGGCTTCCTGAACAGATGCTTTGACACTCTGCCCATACAGACAGTCGTCCACAACAGTGCTAGATAGCCCTGGTCAGAAACAGGACGAGTTCTCGCCATACTGCGGGTAGCCGTTTTCACCGTATGAGGTCGGTTTCAGCAGACCAATTTTGTCGTAGTAGTGGAGCGTCCTCACGCTCAGCCCAGCAATGTAGGCCAGTCTTTTCCCCGTGTAGATCATGACGAAGAGAAGGATAAACTATGACGCTGCGTCATCGTCAAGTCGGCAGACGCTGCCGATGTGCACGGGTTTTGCATTCCGACGAAATCGTTGCCAGACCATCTGTGCCATGTGCAGTCGACGCCCGTTGCCGACTTATGGCTATCACCCCTCATGAAGACCATCCGGTGCCCCCGCTGTAGTGAACGGGGCGACACTCTCTCATGAATTGGAAGTCCTGAGGCACATTGAAGGGCTGCGAGAGCTGCACCGTGGAGTTGGCGTGCCCCCATTCACTGTTGGTCCGCGGCTTTGACTTGCCTAAGTGATTTCGCCGGCCTAGTATGCTATCAGGATTCTCGCCAGGGTTTGAATGGGAGTCGTTTCCGCGGAAGAATGCGCGAGGTCACCATGTCTGGCAATCCAACCACTCGGATACTCTTCACAACAGCAGTCTGCAGCCAATGTTTATTCGCGATTCATAACTCCGGAGGGGATTCCTGGATGGTGGGAGTGTGATCCCGTGGCAATAGTATTCTGAAGGTAGAGGAGGAGCGCATCAGGAGTGCCAATTCGGGGCACCGGCACACTCTCGTAGTCGCGGGTACTCAGATTGCCGATGGATTCGTCACATGTAGGGATGGTAGGAATAGCGGAGGTGAAAAGGAATGGGAACGGAACCGGTAGGGACTCAGAAATCAATCACTCATGACGAGGCAAGGAAGGTGCTGGACGAAGCCTGGGAGCGGTCAACGAAGGCCTACAAAGTTGCCAAGGCAGAGGCGGACGCAGTTTATGAGCAGGCCAAGAAGGTAGCGCCCGACAAGGATGCGCGGAAACGAGCGGATGAGGCCCACAAGGCAGCGATAGAGGCAGCCAAGAAGGTTCGTGACGCGATTACGAATGAAGCCCAGACGGTGTTCACCAATGTGTGGACACAGAAAGACAAAGAAGCCCAAGAAGCACTGGCAAAGACGAAAGAGCGCACCGAACTCGCACAGAAGGCCTACAAGGAAGCCAAAGACCAGGCCGGCATCGACCACAAGGCGGCCAAGAAGAAAGCTGTCGATGCTCAGGCGAGAAAGGATGCCGACGCGGCTCGCAAGGAATCCGAAAAGAAAGCCAAGGCAGTCTATGACGAAGCCATGAAGCCATAGCTCCTGCGCGAGTTCTGGACACAGATTCCCCTCGAAACTCGTACTCGATGTGACCTCAAGAGGGCAAACGTAGCGCGCAGCCATCCAGCTGGATAATGGCGATGGCGGTATTCGCCCGTGCTCTCAGTCGCGCGATTGCCACGGTCGGTCTGGATTGTGCTGTTCCATTGGCTGGTACGGCAAGGAGTGCCAGTGACTCGTGTGCATGAGTCTCGGAGACCCCATTCCTACGGCTACGAGCTATCGACAGTGCCTGGGTGATGCACGAGTAATAGTCAATTGCGTAGCCGTGCCACGCAATTGAACTATATGTTGCGCTGCCTTTCGCGCGCTTGACGGCGGAAGGAAGCAAGATTATCCTCGCTCTACTATGGCGTGGAGTTATCACTCTGTTCGCCTCGAAGGAGTTGCACATGAAGGCACTTGGCATAGTCGGCAGTCCACGGGTGGACGGCAACAGCGTACTCATCACGAACCACGCACTACGGGCAGTGGCCGAGGAGGGCGTGGAGACGGAACTCGTCTCACTCTCAGGCCTCACGCTGCTCCCCTGCACCGCTTGCATGGCGTGTGTCGAGGAAGAACGGTGCGTTCTGGAAGACGACCTGATGCCGCTCTACGACAAGATGAAGGCGGCGGACGGCATCATCCTCGCCACGCCGGTCTACTTCGGCTCTGCTACCGGTCTCATGAAGGTGTTCATGGAGCGGACGGGATACATAGTCAGGAACTGCGGCGGAACATGCAAGGGCAAAGTAGGCGGGCCGCTGGTGGTGGCGAGGAGAGGAGGCTTGACCTTCACGCTTGCGCAGATGTACTACTGGTTCCAGACACTTGAGTTCTATATGCCCGGCGTCAAACGATGGAACATCGCCGTCGGAAAGGAAAAGGGCGATGTCGCCAACGATCAAGAAGGAATGGAAGCCGCCTGGGACCTGGGCAAGGGCATGGCCTACCTGATGAGGGCGGTGCGCACGTAGCCTCTGTACACGCCATCGTCGCAACTGATTCCCATCACTGCAGCCCCGTCTCTGCGCATACAGTTGACCATCGCGGCACGCCCGTCTGAGCACCTGGAAGGCGACGTTCCGTTTGAGTGGCCTGCCGGAGCAAATCAGGTCTCGCGCTGGAGCATCGTCCGGCGTCCGTTGTACCTCGAAGTGTCATACTCGGTCACAAGATTGACCAGATGAGGTCCCGCCAGCGCCTGCTGGAATGGGATAGCGGTAACCCGACCGTCCCTGAACGCAACCATCTTGCCGAAGTCCCTGCCAACAAGCAGGTCTACCGCCGCGATCCCGAAGTACCGTCCCATGCGGCGGTCATAGGCACAGGGCACGCCTCCGCGCTGGAGATGGCTCAATATGATGCTTCGTGTCTCGAAGCCAGTCCCCGTATGAATCGCGCTCGCCACGTATTCACCGACTCCACCTAATGTCTGGTGCCCGAAACTGTCCACGAGGTTGTCGCGCACGAATTCGCCTCCGCCCGAGGGTTTCGCACCTTCTGCCACAATGACGATCTCGTACCGCGCTCCCGAATTCCGTCCCTCCTGAAGCAGTTCATTGACTCGTGTCATATCGAAGTCGAATTCCGGTATGAGAATGATGTATGCCCCACTGGACTCTCCCCCCTCAAGAGCAAGCCATCCGGCGTGCCTCCCCATCGTCTCAACGACAAATACCCGCCGATGAGACCCGGCAGTGGTCCGCAGACGGTCGACACACTCCACGACCACGTTCATCGCAGTCTCAAATCCAAGCGTGTACTCCGTCCCGGGTAAATCTTTGTCGATGGTCTTCGGGATGCCGACCACTGGAACGCCCTCGCCCGAGAGCCTGAGGGCAACACCGAGTGTGTCATCACCTCCGATGGCTATGAGCGCATCAAGGCCAAGCCGCTCAATGTTCTGGATAACGGTCTTCGAGACGTCATTCTTCGGGTTGTAGGGATTCGACCTTGATGTGCCGAGGTTGGTTCCACCATGTCTGTCCCAGGTACGTACGAGCTCCTCGGTTAAGGGAATCACGTAGTGTGGATCAGAAGAACTAGAAGGATCGAGGTTCATCAACCCTTCCCAACCGTTGCGAATGCCCAGTACCTGGTAGTGGGTATCCCGTTCAGCGGAAAGCCTGGAATCAAGTGCGGACTTGACCGCCCACTTCACCGCGGGGTTGATGCCGGCGCAGTCGCCGCCACCAGTAAGAATCCCAATCCTATACGTCTTCATATTCAAACCCATCCTGTCCACGCACCGCTTTTTTTTACAGAAGAATACCTCGCGCCGGAAAGGCGTGCCAATCAATGCTACTCACGGGCAGTCGTCCAATCATCAGACTATAAGCGCAATGGCATGTGTACGAAGCATGGTCACAGCCATTGCGTGATGCACCACGCTACTGGAACCGGACAGCATCACAGGCCGCAAGAGCAGACCGGCGGCCTCTATTCGAAATACAGGAAGCCGCATGGTGCGTTTTCCCTCTGCTTTCTGAGTTATCAACGACATGGTACAGTGATGCTATTCAGGTTCCAGCATCAGTGCACTCGCGCTGCGGAGCAGTGTCACGAAGGTACATAGGAAGACTCACCTGACTCGGAGTAATGCAGAAAATGAGGCGTAAACACAGCGAAGTAACCGACATGCAAGAAATCGAGCGTATTCTATCCGCAACCAATATCGGAAGAATGGCGACGTCTGGCTCAGATGGGTACCCCTATGTTACGCCGGTGAACTTCGTCTTCCATGAGGGTAACATCTATTTTCATTGCGCGCCCCTGGGCGAAAAACTGGACAATGTTGCACGCGACCCGCACGTTTGCTTCGAAGTGGACATCCCGCTTGCGTATCTCGATGCAAGCTTCGAACCTGACCGTCGTGGCTGCCGACTGCACCAGTTCTATCATTGCGTCATCATACGGGGTGAAGCGTCAATTCTGCCCAACGGTCCCGTTAAGACCGCAGCTCTCAACGCACTCGTGGCGAAACATGAGCCAGGCGCTGCAATGGAGCCTTTGACTGAAGACTTGCCTGGCTACGCTGGCTGCAACGTCGTTCAGATACGACCTGTGACCATGTCGGCCAAGAGCGACCTCCATCAGAACAAGACCCCCGAAGTGTTGCTGTCCCTGGCGCGTCACCTCAAGCGCGGCAGTGAGCCGGCAGCTCTGGACACCATCAGGGCAATGGGGTTCAATCCGGACGACCTGTGATTATGCTGACTCACTGCGCGTCGCTGTGTGGTCCACTATCGTCCTTGAACACCCTCACCCCAGCGCCTCGTAGCGCTGGAGGTGAGGGTACTCCGCATCCCTAGTTGTCAGTGGCGTGGCTGAAGCTCTTCCTCGTTCTATACAGAGTCTTACAGGCATCGATGATATCCTTCAGTTCGTCTGGGGTGACCATCTGCGGACCATCCACCAGTGCCTCCGCCGGGTTGTAGTGTGATTCAATCATTAATCCGTCCGCACCCGCTGAGATTGACGCACAACTCATATCGAAGATGAGGTCGCGCCGTCCCGTGGCGTGGCTCGGGTCAACGATGATGGGCAGGTAGGTCTCCTTGTGCACCACAGGGATTGCCGCAAGGTCAAGCGTGTACCTGGTGTAACTCTTTCCTTTGCCAACTGGTACGATGCCGCGCTCACAGAGGATGATGTCCTTGTTGCTCTCCGCTGCGATGTACTCGCTGAATGACAGCATTTCCTCGATGCTTGCGCCGAAGTGCCGCTTCAGCAAAACAGGTTTCCCCTGCTGTGCCACCTGCACTAGAAGATCCTGGTCATACATGTTCCGGGCGCCGATGTGCATTATGTCCACATACTTCGCCATCATCTCAATCATCGATTCGCCCCTGACCTCGGTGACTATCGGCATGTCGAACGCGTCACCGGCCTGCTTGAGCCAACTCAGAGCTTCTTCAGCATCCTTCACTCCATTGGAACCCAGACCCTGGAAGGAATGGACGGAGCTTCTAGGCTTGAAGATGCCACCCCGTAGTATGTGCGCTCCAGCTTTCTTAACCTCCTCGGCCATGCGCATTATCTGCTGCCTGCTCTCAACCGCACACGGTCCGGCGATGATGACAGGCTCACCGTTGCCGATATGGATATCCCCGATCCTTACGGTCTTGTGTGCTCCGGGCTCCGCAAGAAACTTCGCATACTCTCTGCCTATGAGCTTGTACGGTGTTTCAACTCTCGCCGCCTCTTTCACTCCCGGTAGCGTGGCCACCTTGTCGAAGTCGAGTAGACGCTCGTCGCCAACAGGGCCGACAACGGTGAGGTACTCGCCATGAATAACGGCGGCTCTCAGCCCGCTGCCTTCCACCTCGGCAATAACTCTCTGGATGTCCTCTTCAGTCGCGTCCGTCTTCATGATAATCACTGTGCCATCCTCCATTCTCTATGCTGCCTGCGACCCGTCAGGGCATCCGGTCAGCGCAAAAAGAAAAGGACCCTCCTGGGAGGGTCCTTGTTTCATTCAGGTGATTTCTACGCTACATCACGTTGCAAGACCGCTCCCAGGCGTGCGGGTTGTAAAGCTAAAGAACCACGCAAATGAGCACTGAACCTGGTAGCTAATCATTATCTCTCTTCGTCTCGCACCGATGTGTGAGAGATCAGTGTATTGTGGTGCAGCACCACTGTCAAGTTCCACGCCAGCCTGTTCCCCATCTGGGGACTTTGGAGCTGCTATCCGGGATTCATGACCCGCCCGACGAATAGAATGGTATCCGTCTCCACATCCCTGATGAGAAAGACGAACGGGCGGTCGATGGTCAGAGTCATCGGTTCAGCGGGCATTGCAGTGGCTTCCATCACGACCGCTGTCGCAGCTGCCGCCTCAGTCCCCGCCTCATCAACCTCCACGAATGCTTTGTGTATCACGTCTGATATGAACAGGTTCCGTCCCCCGTCCATGCCGGAGAAGTCAGCCCTTGATGGGTCGAACGCAGCGTCCATGCCGAGTTGCGACAGAGCCTTGCTCAAGCTGAAGCTTGTCTCCATTTTGAAACGGGGCATCGTCAGGCTGAGTTGGGTATTCTGCAAGCCATCGATGGTGTCTGACACAATCGCATAGTCCAAAGACTGTTCGACGGCACTGAAACGCCCTGACGCCGGCACAACAATGACCATGGACATCTCATATCCGTCATAGGGCAATTCCACGACATCATAGTCTGGTGCACTCCGGTAACGGAAAGAGTCCGTCTGATGCATCATGGGCACAGTCACCTCACCTCCTTCGAGGAGATGGAACACACCTGGCGCGGTGAAGTCCTTTTCGAACTGGGACGCCCATGCTGCGTTGAAATAGACTGCGTTGGTGAGGACGAGCCGTGTCATCGGATTGATACCGCCTTCCGGAATCAGGTCTTCGATGCGGTCCTCCGTCTGCTCCTCTACCCAATCGTTGATAGCAAGCCGCGATGGCTCAGGAGCAGCCTCAAAATCAAGCACGCGGAGCCCTGCACCGTAATTCATAGCCAATGTGTCGAGATACTCCTCCAGAAAGTTGTAGCCCTTCTGGCCCCAGATGGCATTCACCACATTCAACCGGAATCCCTCGCCATCCTTGCCCTGGACTCCTTGACCTCGCGTGTTTAGTGTCTGGTCAAGAGCATTGAATGTTGTGTGAAGACGGTCAGACGGTAAGTCAAAGTGCAGCGTGGAAGCCATCTCTGCTTCCGTATCGCTCTGTGCCCCGGCATACGTCATCGCCAGGGCGAGGGAGATGCTGTACGGAGAATAGAAAACGTTCTCAGAGCCACCTGCAACTTTGTGATAGAGGTCAAAAGCGAATGCACCGTTGCCTTCGGCAAGCGCGCGTGCGTCGTCTGGTGGCACAGATATGTTTTCGTCTCTCGGTTCCGCTGAGCGCAACTCATCGGCTGCTGCCCCTGGAAGGGATGGGGTGCACCCCGTCAGACTGGCCACAAGCAGCATGGTGGCAAGAACCAACTGTATCGCACGCATGTTATCGCCTCCCTGCAAGACCGCCGTATTGACATCACGAGTCGGTACCACATCCTCCAATCTACTACCGTCATATACGGAGGCGTAGGTGGAGTATCACACGGGGAACAGACATGGCTCGAGGCATCCCGATATCAGTAGCCTTGTGCTACGCCGTCGGTCCGTATACCCGTCTCCGTATCACCTGGATCAGTATCCCGATGCTGACTACTACTATCCCGGCGATGGCGGCAACAAGGACTGCGTATGCCGCAGGGTTGGCCAGCGCCATTCGTTTCAGCGCGATGCCCAGCAACGCCCAGTCAACCACGAGAGCGAAGAAAATGTCACGCCGCGTAATCAGCATCGCGATGGCAATCACAACACCCACTACGATGACCGCAACAGCCCAGTATTGTTCTTCTATTCCAAAACCGTTCCACCCGACAGACACGAGAAGGGCTGTCACATTGGCAATAGTGGCGATGGTGATCCACCCGAGGTAAACGCTGAACGGAAGATGGACCAGATACCGTACGGCGCCGGGGACGCTCGACACACCTATGCCAAGGCGCAGATAAATGAAGAGCAGGCTACCGAGCAGGAGCAACATCAGTCCAAGGGAAAGGGCAAGGAGTTCGTAGTGCCACGCGAATATCCAGCCCATGTTGGCAATACAGGTGAGAAGAAACCACAATCCGATCTCACCGGTGAAGAATGCGTCGGCGCTGTCTCTCCTGGCAACTGCCAGTTGGTAGACAACGAAGAGTCCCAGAAGCAGGTAGATTAGACCCCAGATTGAGAAAGTAAGGCCTGCTGGCACAAACAAGTTCTCGTACTTGTCAGAGAGTGCTCCTGTGCTCATTCCGTTGATCGGGAGCGTCACCGCAAGACCGTTGACGACAACCGTTCCGAGGAATCCCAGCAGGTTGAGTACCGGAAGCGCATACCTGTTTTCCCTCATCGAACCTCCACGGGACGGAGGCGCAGACTCCAGACACGCCTCATCGTCTCAGTTATTCACCACTCTCCGCATCGCCCTGCGCAGCCACAGCGGTCGCAGTACTTCGTAGAGAGCTGCTACGCCTGACAACTAAGATACATGCAGATTGCTCCACATGCCGCGACGTTGAGTGATTCGGCCTTTTGCCGGACTGTCGCTACCCTCAACCTGAAATCGGCCAACCTCAAGAGTCTCGAAGAAAGGCCCGCGCCCTCATTGCCCAGTGCAAGCACAAGATTCTCCCGACCCAGAAGCGCAGTCGGGTCTGACTCACCTTCCAAGTCTGCGGCGACGAGAAAATAACCCTGGCGTTTCAACTCGGCTACGTGTTCCAGATAGCAGGGGGTCCTTCTACTCCATAGCGACAACACTGCGCCTGCTGAAGATTGCACGCACTTGGGCGAAAGTGGATCTGCACAATTGTCCGATAAGAGGATACCCGAATAGTCAAGGGCCGCTGCAGTACGAATCAGCGTGCCGACATTGCCGGGGTCCTGAACGTCTTCCAACAACAGGACTCTCCCGCCCACATGTTCCGGCAGTTGGTCTGAATATGTGTCCCTCGGCAGTTCGATGACGGCGATGATACCCTGGGGAGTCCGGATAGAACTGATGGACTCCATCTGTCTTTCCGTGACGATGCGCACTGGATACTCGTCGAGTCGGTGGGGGGGGTCCGTCGTGGAGACGATTTCAAGCACCGCGTCCGGGCGGTTGACGGCGATTTGAGTAATGGCACGTTCTCCCTCAACAAGAAACGCCCCAGCCTTCATCCTTCCCTTTCGTGTAGCGAGATTCCTGTACCGTTTCATCGACTTCGGTGAATCGGCGTTGCTATCTGACCATTGTGACAATGTGACTCCGTCCTCCCTACTGAAGTGCCGCCTTGGCTTTCTAAAACCTAATTCTACTCCATCCTGTCGTCGGACGTGTTCAACGGATGGCGGAGCGACGCAGTTAGAAGCCATCGTGACCACCGGACCGGTTTGGCGATCAACACAGACCTATGCAGCCACGCAGAGCGCAGCAAGCACAACAAGAAACGGGCACAATCGCCGGTCCTCTAGAACTTCTTCGGCCAGTTTGCGAGGCGGTGCTGGCTCATCCCCTTCGTTTCGGTATCTTTGATTATGTCCAGTACACTGATAAGGTATTTGCGAGTATCGTACGGATTGATGACGTCCTGCAGCCAGTAGGAACCCGCGGCAGGATACGGCGAGTTGTCCATCATCATCTTCTCGACCAGCGCCTTTCTTTCCTCTGCCGGCACGTTCCCGTAGACAACATCGGCGGCAATCAGCGGGTCCATGAACCCTATCTCCGCCGTAGGCCACGCGACTATGAAATCGTGCCCGCTTCCACAGCTGCACGAGTTAATCATCGCCTGGCCATAGTTCTTGCGGACGTTGATAGTAATCTTTGGCACAGTCACCTGTAGCAGGCACTGAATCTGGTTCGTAACGCGTGAGCCAACCCGCTTGAGTTCTGCTTCCTTGCCCGTCATGTGGCCGGGTGTGTCATTCATGAAGATGAGCGGAATGTTGTAGGAATCGCACAGGCACATGAAGCTCTGCGATTTCTCCAGCGCATCGGTGTCGGTTGCTCCCACGTTCACCGCCGGGTTGTGAGCATGAATGCCCACGACACGGCCATCTATCCTCGCAAGGCACGTGATGAGCATCGCGCCGAAGGACGGTTTGAGTTCCATGTACTCGCCGCCGTCCACGATGCATGCGATTATCTTGTGCATGTCATAGACCCTGGTGCTCTTCTCCGGAAGGAAGTCCAGGATGTGCGACATGCGCTCCTCGGAACCAGGCGGTACGGGCTTCCCCGCAGGTAACTCATTACAGTTATTCGGCATGTAGTCGAGATAAGCCTTTAGAACCTCGAAACAGTGCTCCTCGTCATCCGCCACCCGATCGGACATACCCGTCTTCGTGGCATGTATCTCCCAACCACCCATCTCCTCTCCGGTATAGACCTGCCCTATGGCCCTGCCCAGTGCACGGGGACCGGAGACGGATATCGCGCTGCCCTTGACCTGCACGACGAAGTCGGCAACACAGGCCTGAAAGTCAGCGACGCCATAGCATTCGCCCATCGCAGCGAAGAGGTATGGATGCTCGCGGAAGTGGCCGAACTCATGAAGAAGCGTAAACGTTCCGCCGCCACTGAGTTCGAACATTTCTCTGGACCCCTGACAGTCGGGCATCCGGGCGCCGCCGGCTTCACCGAGGTGGATGTATGGAATACGCCACCTGGAGACTTGTTCCTTGAACTGGGTCAGCTTCCGCAGATTGATTTTTGCGTTCGTCGACGCGAGGACCGTAAAGTCATTCGCGGAAAGGGCTACTCGCCTGCCTCCGATAGTGCCATAGCCCATTATCAAACCATCTGTGGGTGTCTTTTCCGCCGCTCCGGGCCATTCTGAATGCGCCAGCAACCCGAACTCAAAGAATGAGCCGGCATCCAACAATCTGTCTATGCGTTCCCTGGCAGTCAGTCTGCCTCGCTCATGCTGCCTCTGAATTTTGGCTGGCCCTCCCTGGGCCAGGGCTTTTTCTTTTCTATCGGAAAGTTCTTGTAGCTTTTCTTCGAAACTCATTCTTGGACTCCTCTCAGCAGGGTTGTGAGCGACTTGCCGCCACGCATACGTTACAGGTTTCGCCTTGTCTGGCTCAAGCGTCGTATGTGTACAATTGCCTTTGCGCACACGCGTCCCGTCCCCAGTGCGCGAAGATGTCAACACACCGTCGTTTGTGCCTGTGGTTTGCAGAAGAACAACACTGCTCACGCGCAAATGACGCAACACATTGACTAGTCCGGCACGGACAGATGAGAAGCACCGTACTCCAGCGTCACTGCCTGGCATGTCAGACTGAAGCTGGATAGCGCTAATAGGCTGGTGTGCGGACAGCATCGGCACTATCCTGCCAGAAGGGAAGCCAGCAAAGAGCCAGCAACTGCACATGTATGTCCTTCTTCAGCGGGCGAATAGACTTCCGCTCGAAGGGTTCGTTCGTTGAATCGAATTCGGCTGCAAGTTGCTCTTTATCGCTTCCAAAGTCTGCTTCCAGTTGAGCGAGTTTCTCCTTGAGGGCTTCGAGCGATTCCTTGGCCCTCTCGATATCCTGTTTCTCCTTCCGGCTACGGCTCGCTCCACGAGCTGCCGTCGTCATCCTCCCGATAGATGAGCGTCCCCCACCCAGGAAAGAGCCCAGAAGGCCCGCACCAAGAGAAATGGCCGTTTGCATCTTCTGTTGTTTCTCCTGGTCTTGCTCTCGCTCCACAGCCTGTTCCGCCTTCAGAATCCTGTCCTGAAGACTTGACATCCTCTTGTCGTATTTCTCCCGTAATCGTTCAGTCTCCTCATCGCGCTTCTCTCGGCCGAACTGCACAACGCGAAGCCGAAAATCTCTCTCCGACTCACCAGGCTTGGAGACCTGCTTCATCTTCGGACTGTAGAGTACCTCCGCAGTCTGGCTACGATACATCCACGTGGTCGCCTCTCGCTTCCACGCAACGTAGTTCCTGGCGCTACTCGCTGCGGGCGGGACAGCCGCAAACAACGCCCCCGGTATGGGCTCCTTCTCCATCTCTTCCACAGGTAAGTCCAGTAGGACGGAACGAGACCAGTCCACGGAGAGCGGACCGTCGATAGGCTCCACAATCGAAGTCAGGTCGCGCTCAAGTTGCACGCCGGACCTGCGGTCCACGAAAACGAGTTGCGCGGCAGCGAGTATCACAGGTTGATACCAAAGCTTCGCAGCTTTCGGCAGTCCCCTGACGGGGGCGAAGTACTCGGGGACGGAAGGCGGAAGAACCGGCCTTACCACACCGGTGGATTCTGCGGATCGGGAGAAAGTCGTATGCGACAAGGGAGAACGGGAGTCGACGACGCGCTCGAGCGGTTGTTGCGCTCGCAATTCTGATGTCAACCTCTTGATCTGTGTTCGAGTCATTGGTCCACGCAGGTATGACATCGCCCAACGTGACTCGAATACCTGCGTGGCTTCTTGATGCACATTGTGAAGCAAGAAGATGCGGCTTCCAAGGCCGGAGATAAGTCGTTCCGTATTGGGGCGGCTGAAGCCCGTACCTGCCGCCGTGGAGGCACCCTCAAGCCCTTGGATAACCCGCGCTTTGTCTCTCTCGGTCTGCAACCGGCCGATAAACCACGTCCCCGTATTGGCAAGACCCTTGTAGTCCAGATCAACCGGATTCTGTGTACTCAGCACTACCCCGAGGCCATGGGCGCGCGCTTGTTTGAGGAGCGTGAGTAGAGGCTTCTTGGATGGCGGATTCTCTACAGGGGGAAAGAAACCGTAGATTTCGTCCATGTATAGAATCGCCCGCAGGCTGGTGGTACCCGACTGGGATCTGACCCACCCGACTATCTCATTCAGGAGCAGCGAGACGAAGAACATACGCTCCGCTTCGCTGAGGTGGGCAATTGAGACTATGGCCATTCGCGGTTTTCCGGCTGGCGTATAGAGCATGCTGCCAATGTCGAGCGGCTGGCCCTCCTGCCACTGCCTGAATCCAGGAGCTGCCAGCAGGTTGTTGAGGGCGATGGCCAGGCTGAATCTATCCTTTGCAGGAAAGAAAGACTCAAGGTTCATTACACCGATATGTTCCATGGGCGGAGACTGAATCTGCTGGATCAGAGAACTCATGTCCATGGTCTGGCCCTCCTGCCAGGACCGCATCAGCAGGTGACTGAGCAGGATATGTTCCCGACTTCTCACAGGGTCAGCCATGATTCCCATAAGCGCGAGCAGGCTTGTGACTGTAGTCCCGACGCGGTCGCCAAGCAGTTCAGCGTCATCGATAACCGCCTGCGCAGGCGCCTCGAAGGATTTCAAGACAGATACAGGGACACCGGCAGTACTCCCGGGTGTGTACACAACGCAGTCAGTTGACTCTCGAAGCCGTCTAATGCGGGCACCGTCCTGCCCCCACTTGGCAAGCCCGTTGGTCCACAGTTCGGATTGCGTCTTCGCAAACTCGGTGGTTGACAGACCTTTGCGGCGCGCGTCATCTTCATTCACCCACGGAAGGAAATCGTCGGGGCCCAGTTCTGGAAAAGTCAGCATGAGATTAGGCATGTCGCCCTTCGGGTCAATGACTATTGCGGGAATACCGTCAATCGCCGCTTCTTCCAGAAGGTCTATGCACAGACCTGTCTTGCCGCTCCCTGTCATTCCCACGCACACTGCATGCGTGGTGAGGTCCTTGGATTTGTATAGGAGGAGCCCGTCCGTCGGTTGTCTCTTCACTACGTCGTATTCGCGCCCGAGGTAGAAAACACCGAGTTTCTCGAAGTCAGGTAGCTGCTCCATGATTCTATCCTCCCGTCTCAGGTCAGTGCCGTACTAACCCTATATCACGATACCCGAAACGTCTGGCACATGCCACTGCCTGCTGGCTATCGTCTGAACCATCTGTATGCGTACCAAGTATTGGAGCCTGGCCTTGATACATTCGCACGCTCCAATAGCAGTGGATTTGCAGGCCCACAAGAATCTCAACGAGACGCGCACTACGCACAGGCCGACCAGGCCGAGATACGTAGCGGTTGTCAGAAGACACAAACGGCCCCAACTAGTAATCGCGTCGGGGCCGTTCCATATCAGGTCAATCAGTAGTGCTGTTCGTATCCGTGAGATTTACATCGGCAGAGGTACGGTGCCAATGCCAAGCAGGCCCAGGACTATCATCAGGGCCATGTAGACCAGCCAACCGATGACGACCGTGACAACGGCACGTCCGGTGGAGAAGTCGAGGGCAGCGCGCACGCCGATGATGCCCGCAATCAATATCCACACCCACGCGACAATAGATATGATCCAGCCGACACCAGGGATGAACGCGAGTAACCTGAAGATACCGGGTGAATTGGCGAAACCTATCGTCCGCATCACTTCCCCCCAGTCCGACTGCGTCCGCTTGCCCTTCATGATCTTCGCACCGATGATGTACACGACCAGTGCCCACAGCAGCCAGCCCACCAGTGCCAGCACAAGCGTCCACACCGCTGCCAACAGGCCTCCTGACGTCAACGTCGACAGACCAGCGCCAATTGCCGTTGCGATGGCGACAATGACGATTACAAGTCCTGCTTGAACGTTTGCCGACTTGTCGGCCTCAACCTCCTCATAGAGCGCCGACTGCAGTTTGATTGCCCTCCACATTCGGCTTACCAATCCACCAGACGCCATGGTCACACCTCCTACAACAAGATGTTTTCGATAGTACATCTGGAGACTATGGCACACAAGATGAATTCACTCGTACGTTCACTGGTTTGAAGGTGGCTGCTGGTTCATTGTGGCATCGACGGCCTCACCGCATCAGGTCTTGCGACAAGGCACTCTCCCCTTCGTGTGAGACTACCCCAGTCTCCCAACCTTCTGGACTGCCTTCGAGATTGACGCCTATTGCGCGGTCCGTCGAAAGATCACCATGGTTGGACTTTCACATGAGCTGCATCGACACGGTGTCATTCATTGACGATGGATAGTGGCAGATATTCCGAACACGTACCTTTCTACCGAAGGCCAGGCCGCACCATGGTGCCACAATATGGCATTCCTTGACCGCGAGTTTGCCCGGGGAATCCCCGCGCATATGGCAACACTCCGCGATGTGACGCCCCTATTTCCACACTATCCCAGCATCTTTCAGTACAGCTCAAGGCACCAGCACAGCTTCTTCTCCCGCACGAGGTGTGCTACATTTGACCCGTGACCGTTCGCATTGTGACTGATAGCACGTGTGACCTCTCGCCTGCGGTGGTGAAGGAACTCGGCATAACTGTTGTCCCCCTCCACGTGTACTTCGGCCATGAGGAATTCGAAGACGGAGTAACCATTTCGACGGACGATTTCTACGACAGGCTCACGGCTCATGGAGCCCATCTCCCGAGGACTTCCGCTCCTTCTTCAGGCACATTCAAGACCACGTATGAGGCACTTGCAGCCGAGACTGACCAGATAGCCTCCATCCATGTGTCTGCGCAATTGAGTGCGACCTACAACTCCGCGCTGGTCGCCATGGAAAGCACGACCACACCATACCGTCTGGAAGTTATCGATAGCACGAACGTGTCTCTCGGACTTGGACTGCTTGTGGTGGAGGCGGCGCGTATGGCAAGAAACGGCGCTGGTCTCGACGACATCAGAGCGATGATCCAGTCTGAGGCACCACGCACCCGTCTCTTTGGGGCGCTGGGCACCCTTGAGTATCTTCACAGGGGTGGTCGAATCGGAAGAACCGCCGCCTTTCTTGGCTCAATGCTGCATGTGAAGCCCATCATTTGTCTCAAGGACGGGGCCGCACATCCAATCGAGCGCGTCCGCGGTCGGTCACGCGCAATCCAGAGGATGTGTCAGCTCATTCTCGACCACGCGCCGATTTCCCGCCTTGTTGTCGGACATACCACAGATGAGGCTGGCATGGAATCGTTGGCTGCATTTATCTCAGAACGCTTCCCTGACCTCCAGATTCAGAGGGCGCGCTGCGGGCCCACCCTTGGTACATACTTTGGGCCGGGCGCCTTCGGTGTGGCCCTTGTTAGAGCAACCGACTAGTTTGCTTCGCCGAGAACTACACCTTCCAGACTGCATTGCCGATGGTCGCATCGCTCAGTATGAAGCCGGGCGCTTTTACAGGAAGTACGGGCGCCAGATACAATGCCAGCAGTCAGAGCGTAGGAGTATAAACACATGGACCTTACACGCTTCAATGAAAGCCTCTCAACCTATGTGCGACCGATAACGTCTCCGGTGGCAATCAAGATGGTAGCCAAAGAGGCTGAGATTCCTGAGAAAGCTCGGATGCCGAAACGTGATTTCGGCGTTACCATGCCCGTCTGCCAGGGTCTCGCGCTGGCACGCCGACACGGGATGATTGTGGCAATGGGAAAGGAAGACATGCTGTGCCCCCTTGGAGCTGTGGCGATGGGGTTCTACCCTCCGAAGACCAAGTTCATGGATGCAACCTTCGGAATCCCCTTCTGGGTGCGGACGCAGAAGGATGCCGCGAATTTGCTGGATGGTATGGCTCGATTTGATGAAGGACGATACAGCGCCATTGTGGCCGCCCCTATTGGACGTGCGGCCTTTGACCCTGATGTCCTCATTGTCTACGGAAACCCCGCTCAA
This sequence comes from Dehalococcoidia bacterium, assembly GCA_016930935.1. Taxonomy (GTDB): domain Bacteria; phylum Chloroflexota; class Dehalococcoidia; order GIF9; family AB-539-J10; genus SKVJ01. The sequence continues at coordinate 69,641 of JAFGFT010000041.1, forward strand.
ATGACGAGGCTCGTCCAAGCGGCGGTATATGTGACTGGCGAGGCCATCGTGTCCAGGAGTACCGGTGGTCTCGCATGCGCTGAGCAGACTGCCCACGCCATGCAGACCAGCCAGTTCCAGTTCGTTCTGGCAGGTGGGGGCGACAGGGCTCTCGCATTAACACAAGACGACGAAACGTCCTTTGCGGTGCCCGTAGCCCTCGCCGATGCGTTGTCAGACGCACTCCAAGCAACTCACAAGCAAGGAGCCAGGTATCCGACCAGATCGTATCTGACGTATGGAGCGACCATGCCCCGGAACTTCGGGCAGTTGATGGAATACCTGCAGGAAGACGAGGAATAAGGTCTACGAATGGGCCTTTCTGCGACTGGCTGATGAACAGAGGGTCAGCATCTACGCAGGATAGAAAGCGAAGGTGACGTATCCCTCACCATTCTGAACAGCGGTGCTGGCAGACGCAGCGGAGACATACAATGCCTCACAATGAATCTCCTTCTCAATTGCGGCCCTGAGGAAGGCGGCGTCACGCGACGCATTGGCGTGGACAATCGCCCCGCGCAGTGCACGCCCAGCCAGGCGTCCCTTCGTCATGGCAACAGCCTCCAGGAGAAGTGTGTGCTTGCTACGAGCCCGGCCGACGCGACTCACCGTTCCCTTGGTCGACTCATCCACTTCAATCATCGACTTGAAGATGGGGCCATCTTGCTCTTCCTCACTGGCCCACGGTTTCGCCTTGTAGATTCGCCCTCCCTTGTCACGAAAGAAGAGGGTTTCGAAAGCATACAGGGAGCAAAGCGCCCTACGGACGTCGTATACCTTCGCGACAATCTCTTGAAAGCTTGCTCCTCGCGCAGCCATTGAAGCCGCCTCTATCGCGATGAGCCCCTCGCCCGATTCAACCGTATAGGAGTCGATGACCTCAATTTGCAGACCGGGATGCCTCTGTAGAAACAGACTTGCCGCCTCTACAGCCACGTTGTACGTTGCACTGAACACGGAAGTCAGGTGAATCGAGACTATGCTGTCGCCAACTGCTGCTGCCTGCTCATATGCGTCTAGAACTTCAGCAACTGACGCAGGGCCAGTCGACGGAAGCCTGTCTCGTGTTCTAAGCCTCTCGTAGAACGAATCGAGGTTGATATCTGTCTCGCGATAATCCCTACCATCAAGAATCACATGCAGCGGCACAGTGATTACGCCGTATTGCTCTAGCAATGCGGGAGGCACCGCCGCCGAGGCATCAGTCACCACAACAACATTTGATTTCATGGCACGTCGGACAACACGCGAGCGATATAGTACCTCGCTCTACGATATACATCGATTGGCCGTATGTTGTACTGTGGAGTAACACTTGTCAATGGGCAGAGGTCACTCTTGTATGTAACAGGCGGCTCTCTGTGTCCAAAAATCAAACGTCACTCAACCATGTAGGTCCAGACTGCCAGCAACCTTTGGTGAGTGCTGCACGAACCTGCATGTGCGCGTGGCCGGTTTGAACGGAGTCATGTATGCTCAACATAGAGATGAATCCGGCTTCAATGAGGTGGAAATGACTCGGCCCATCCGGACGACATTCACGTTTCCAGTGGGCTACCACGAGTTTCACAAGGAACAGCTCTTCAATTTTCAGCTGAACCGCTGGCACTCCTTCGGGTACGGGAGATTCCAGGACATGCAGGAAGCTGGCCGTCGCATCAACTCATTTGGCGCGTGGAAGACTGAAATGGCACGGCAGGCTGTCGCTGCTCTCGCCGATAACAGGCTGATGAATGCTGCCTTCTACTACAGGGCAGCCGAGTTCTATCTGTCATCGTCCGAGCCCGACAAGTCTGCGCTGTATGACAGGTTCATCGATTTGTTCAACGAGGCGTTCCGCACTGATGGCATTGAACGTCATCTCGTCCCCTATGGGAGCGGTGGCCTTCCTGTCATGCGGCTGGCTCCCACAGCGGCAGTCAATCATGGCACCATCGTACTACACGGGGGCTTTGACTCTTTCATAGAAGAGTTCTACTCGTGGATGTGGTTCTTTTCCCAGCGTGGCTACGAAGTCATAGCGTTTGAAGGTCCAGGGCAGGGCGCGGCGCGAAGGAAGCATGGACTGGCGTTCGACTATCGATGGGAGTTGCCTACAGGTGCGGTACTTGACTACTTTGGTTTGAAAGAAGTCACGCTCCTTGGAGTCTCCATGGGCGGCTATCTCTGTCTGCGCGCTGCGGCACTGGATACGCGGGTGAAGCGCGTGGTAGCGTCCTCAATTGCCTACGACTACATGAAATTTCAGAGCCCGCTCAACCAGCTCATCGGACGGTTCTTCTTCTCCCACCTCAGGGCGTTTTCCAATTGGGCCGCGCTGCAGAAGATGAACAGGGATGAGATGCACCGCTGGTCTATCGGCAATCTGATGTACATGACCGATACCGCTACACCAATGGATGCGATGGATGTTGCGATGCGGCTGAATGCGAAGAACCTCCTCTCCTCCATGGTTGAGCAGGACGTCCTCATTCTCACTGGGAGCGAGGACCACTTCGTCCCCTTCAAGATGCACGGTATGCAACTGCGCGCACTCACACATGCACGCTCAGTGACTGGCAAAGTGTTTGGGACCGACCAATCGGCTCAGAACCATTGCCAGATAGGGAACGTCGGACTTGCCTTGCAGGTAATGGTCGACTGGATTGCAGCCAGGGAAGACTCTCAGAATGGCAGCCAGATCTACGATCCCTCAAACACCACTGCATGATTGCGCGTTATTGGGGTCACGAAGCCAACGCTGCCTCCCGTTGCCTCGGCATCTCACGACATCAACAACAGTGCCTGCCGGTCACAGGACACGGCAGGCACTGCAACGCACCTGCAAACACGACACCCTAGATATGCTTTTCGGCAAAGTTCCCGGCCCACGGAACCTTGAACATCTTGTTCTGATACGCCTTGACCATAAGGACAATCCACAGCGCCACACACAGAAGGTAGAATAGTGGCCATATCAGGACTGAGAGCAGGGGAGCAACCAGCATGATGGGACTTAGCACGAGCCCGATTACCATCAAAGCTCCTGAGACTACGATCGACTGCATGGCGTGGAAGCGCACGAATTTGTTGTCTTTCTCCATAAGAAAGAACACAAGACCTGTCACCCATCCGACCAGGTAGCACAATAGCCCTGCAACGTTCGGTTCCAAACCCATACCAGTTTTCTCTGATGCCATGGTAAGCCCTCCTTTGTCGGGGAACACGCCCCTCGATTGACAGTAACATGCCACGTAACGGAACTCAATACGGTTCCGCAGAAGCTGCAAGAAGGTCTTCCTTGGACACACACTTCACAGTGGCCAGAATCGCAGCCTAACGACCCGTGCCGTCTGTCAACATCAACGTGGTTGCTTCTTCTTGGGAACGAGTGTGCGCGGCGAAAAAAGAAAGGCGCGCGCCGCCAGAAGCGAACGCGCGCCCGAAAAGCCTGTCACCCGCAGGCACGAATCACTACTTCAGTTCGACAGTGGCACCAGCGGCCTCGAGTTTGCCCTTGACCGTGGCGGCTTCATCCTTGGAGATGCCTTCTCTGATGGTCTGAGGAGCACCCTCAACGAGGTCTTTCGCCTGCTTCAGGCCAAGATCAGTAATCTCACGAACGGCCTTGATAACCTCAATCTTCTTCTCACCAATTGTCTTGAGAACAACGGTGAATTCGGTCTTCTCTTCCTCTTCCTCGGCTGCTTCGGCCTGGGAGGCAGCAGCGGGAGCGGCCGCGACCGCGACCGGCGCAGCGCTGACACCAAACTCTTCCTCGAGCGCCTTCACGAGCTCAGACAGCTCGATGACCGTCATTTCCTTGACAGCGGCTATAATCTCTTCCATCCCGAGACCCTTGGACTCTTTCTTTGCCTTGGGCTTGGCTGCCTTCTTCTCTTCCGCCTGGCTTTCCTCGGCGGACTGCTTCTCTTCTTCTGACATATTCATACCTCCTAGACTACTGCGCGACCTGTTCTATTCTTGCTTGAAGTACGTTGTGCAATCCCTGTAGCGGCCATGAAAGGGCGCGATGGAGCCTGCTGACAGGAGCCTGCAATTGTGCGGCCAGTTGTGCTATCAGAACCTCTCGGGACGGAAGATCCGCCAGCGCCAGCACCTGCTGGGCACTCAGCACCTTGTTACCGAGAAGGCCCCCACGTATCTCGATGAGCGCGTCTCTGCCCCTTGCATGCTGACGAAGGACCTTGGCAGCTTCAACCGCGTCGGTGGCAAAACCAAGCGCAGTGGAGCCGTCTATAATCTCCATCACGCTCTCACGCTGCGACTCTTCAGCGGCGATACGCACCAGAGTGTTCTTCACAACATGGTACTGCACGCCCGAAGCGGCAAGCGCCCATCGGAGCTGTGCGAGAGACTGGGCAGAGATTCCCTGGTAGGTTGTGGAAACGACGAAGTCGTTCTCTGACAGACGATCTGCTAGAGAACCAATGATCCCGGATTTTTTTTCTTTCTGCATTATGTCACTCCAAAAAAAAGAGCCCTGTGCCAGTGACACATGGGCTTCCCACGCCTCTGCAGGATATTTAAACCCGTAAACGGGTACCTGCCGTCACTGGCGATACGTGTTTCAGTGTATCAGATAATTGTCTACTCAGCCAGAGCCAGAGCAGAACGGAGTTCCAGGGGGAAACCTGGCCCCATGGTTGAGGTAATGGTGATGCTTCGAATGTACTGCCCCTTGGCGCCTGATGGCTTCGCCTTCACAACTGCCTCGAGAATGGCAGCGAGGTTCTCAACTAATTTGGGTGTCTCAAAACTGAGCTTCCCGATAGACAGATGAATGATGGCAGTTCTGTCCAGTCGATACTCAGCCCTACCTTTCCGGGCATCTGCAATTGTGCGAGGCAAATCATCTGCCTGAACCACAGTACCCGACTTTGGATTGGGCATCAGGCCACGCCTTCCAAGAATCTTGCCGAGTTTGGCAACTTTCGGCATCATGTCAGGAGTTGCCACAGCCGTGTCGAACTCCAACCATCCGTCCTGAATCTGCTGAATAATATCGTCGGCACCCACGTAATCGGCTCCCGCATCTTCAGCAACCTTGACGGCGCCTCCCTGCGTAAACACCAGGACTCTGACCTGTTTGCCAAGCCCGTTGGGCAGCAGAGCAACACCACGCACCTGCTGGTCCGCGCTACGGGGATTGAGCCCCATCCGCATGTGCACCTCAACTGTCTCGTCGAAGCGCGCGTATGATGCTGCCTTGGCAGCTTCAATCGCTTCTTCCGGCGTGAAAGTCTTGGTCCTGTCGAGGAGGGCCGTGGCTTCGTTATACTTCTTACCGTGCACTGTCATTATCTAGTAGTCTCCATTGAAGCGTAACAGCTTCAGCGCTAATCCGACTGAACGTCAATACCCATACTTCGCGCAGTACCCGCAACGATAGATGCGGCAGCATCGATATCCTGCGCATTGAGGTCCTTCATCTTGCTGCGGGCAACCTCATAGAGCTGTTCCTTCGTCAGCGTTCCTGCCTTCGTCCGGCGGGGGGTGCTGCTTCCCTTGTCAATCCCAAGCGTGCGGCGGACAAGGTCGGAGACAGGAGGTTGCTTCGTCACGAAAGTAAAAGACCTGTCGTGATAGACGGTAATCTCAGCAGGAATAATGAAACCCTCCTGCGATGCCGTCCGTTCGTTGTATTCCTTACAGAACGCCATGATGTTCAGACCATGCTGTCCTAGAGCAGGACCGATGGGCTGGCCAGGCGTCGCCTTCCCTGCAGGAATCTGAAGTTTGATTATTGCGGTAACTCTCTTCTTTGCCATGACTACAATCTCTCCACAGAAAGGAAGTCTAGCTCGACAGGGGTTTCCCTGCCGAATAGAGAAAGCAACACTATCGCCTTGCCCTTCTCCGCATTCACTTCCTCAACCTTCCCAATAAAGTCAATAAACGGACCATTTGTCACTCGGACGCTATCGCCCTTCTTGAATGCCACCTGCACTTCGGTGGGCGTATCTTTCATCCGGTCAAGAATCTTGTTCGCTTCCTGTGGCACAAGTGGCGTAGGTTTTACACCAGTGCTCACGAAGCCTGCGACACCTGGAGTATTCCGGACGATATCCCAACTCTCTTCATCAAGGTCCATCCGAACCATGATGTAACCGGGAAAGGCCTTTCGTACCACAGCACGACGCTTCCCCCCGCGAATCTCTATCTCGTTGGTTGTAGGCACAAGAACCCGAAAGATCTTGTCCCCCGCGTCCATGTACTTGACCCGTTGCTCCAGATTCCTGGTCGCACGGTCCTCGCGTCCAGACGAAACATACAGAAGGTACCAGTTACCCTGTTCAGACATACGTACTCTAACCGCCCAGCAACAATAG
>JAFGFT010000042.1 GCA_016930935.1 Dehalococcoidia bacterium
AGGCCATGGCCGACCCAGCGGGAAGCGGGTTTGCCGTGTTCGGGATTGGGATAATGGCTTCCCTCGCATTCGGTGTTTCCGGGGCCTACCAGGGTTCCGTATGCGCGGCCGGCATCGCAGGACTCGCGAAGACAGAGGGCAAGATACTGACCAACGGAATCATGCTTGCTGTGTTTGTCGAACTTCTCGCTGTGCTCGGTCTCGTGTTCAGCATAATGGCTCTAAGCATACTGGGGCTGATGTAGCAACCAGTGATAGAAACCTAGATTCGGAGGTGTACGATGTTGATCAGTCCTGAATCCCTCGCTGTGCTAGGTGGGGCAATTGCCCTCGGCGGCGGTTTGGCGGGATCATCCATAGGACTTGGATGGGCAGGCTCAGCAGGAGCTGCTACTCTGGCGGAAGAGCCAGGACAACTCAGGAACGTCATCGTTCTTGTGTCACTACCGATGACACAGACGTTCTACGGGCTTATCATCCTTATCCTGATTCTCACCACAGTCATCCCTAACCTTTCTGCGATGGCCAATCCCAGCGGCGCCGGGTTTGCAGTGTTCGCCTGCGGGATCATCGCCGCCTGTGCAGAGTGCGTCTCCGCAGCCTACCAGGGTGCAGTGTGCGCATCCGGCATCTCCCTACTCCCCAAGACCAAAGGTCAGATTCTAACAAACGCCATGATGCTGGCAGTGTTCGTCGAGCTACTCGGAGTACTTGGATTGGTCTTCACAATCATGGCTCTGAGCATGCTGGGGTTGTTCTAGAAACCTGCCATGGTGAGGTTTTGAGTAAATGCAGAATATCAGCGAAGCTGTAGTTGACAAAGTAAGGGTAGAAGCCCAGGCCATAGTCAGCGAAGCCGAGGAAGAAGCCAAGAAGGAGCTCGACAAGGCCAAGGGGCTGAGAGATGCGCGGCTCGATGCAGAGAAGCGCCGCCTCCTGACCGAAGCTCGAGGTGAGGCCGCCAGGATTGTGGCACATAGTGCCATGCAGGCACGTCAGGAAGTCGCCGCGGCGAAAGCATCGATTGTCGATGACATGGTCGCGCAGGCGAAGACGGCCCTCCAGAAGTCGGCCACAAAACCGGAGCTTCTTGCCTTCCTCATCGGTGACGCTATCGATGGCACAGGCTCAGAGAAGGCCACTGTTGCCGTGAACGACAGGGACCTATCCATGGCCAAGGAGCTGGTCAAGAACGACAAGCACCTGTCCGCCGTGGTAATCGATGTAGTCGCAACTGACTGCATGGGTGGCGTTATTGCCACAAGCGAAGACAAGAAGACAAGCGTGGACAACACCTATCCCACACGACTTGAAATGCTGTTGCCACGACTGTTGCCCGAAATCAACAAGGAACTCTTTTGACGATCCTTTTGTAAGGAGCGCATGGTGCTCGATCCAAGATACGCATATATGTCGGCCTACCTTAAGGGTGAAGAGCCGAAGATGGTTGCCAGCAGTCACATAGACCGGCTGTCACGAACGACAAACGTGCCGGATGCCCTGGGCATCATTCGCGAGACAGACATTGGGTCATATCTTGAAGGCGTCACCATACGTGGTTTCGAGGACGTCGATGAGGCTCTATGGACCTATCTCGCGAAGCGAATCGCATACCTCGAGGCATTCAAGTACTGCCCTGAGGATATGCGCAAGGTGTCCCGTGCATTCGTCATCAAGTACGATGTTGCCAACGTGAAAGCGACGCTCCAGGGCATTGTCTCAGGAGAGAAGACGCCGCTCATTCCCATCGGGACCATACACGCGGAGGGTTTTCTGGAAGAACTCAACGCGTCGGAGACCGTGCAGGACGTTGCCGACGTACTGACGCAGTGCCGCCTGCCCGACATGGTTCCCGCAGTGAAGGCCTACGACCCTTCTGGGGGAGCGAAGTCCAAGATAGCCCTTGAGGCAACTCTCGAGGGCGGATACTACCATAACCTCCTCAAGATGGCACGAGGAATTCGCGAGGGTACGTTCCTATCCAAAGCATACGGACTTGTGATTGACCTCGCGAACGTTGGGATTGTATGCAGAGCAGTTGTCGAAGGTGTCGGCCCCGCTGCGGGTGACTATCTCATCTCCGACGGCTACATCCTTGCGGAGAAGACCCTCAGGGACATTCTCCCCTACAAGCTGACGGATGTCTCGCGCAGAATCGACACCCCACAATATAGAGACCTCGCAAACGAGATCTCCAATGCGTATGACAAATCCAAGTCAGTTACCGTCATCGACGAAATCATAGAGAAGTACAAGTTCGCAACGTTGAGAGACCTGCTGTCTCCGCGGGCTCTATCGCCGCTGGTGATGGCATGGTATTTGATTCTCAAGGAAACCGAACTGCGGAATCTTAGACTGTTGTTGAAGGCTATCTACGACGGCATAGCTGTTGAAGAGGTCAAGAGGTACCTACTGCTATGAGCGAGTCTTCTGTAAAGAATCTGGAAGTCGCCGTCATAGGTGACAACGAATTGGTGAGTGCACTTCGGCTCGCGGGTATTCGAAGGACCCGCGTGATTCCGGACGACCGCACTGCAGCCGATGAAATACGAACGTCGCTTCAGGAGTACATGTCTGACCCCGATGTCGGTGTCGTCGTACTTCTTGAGGAATTTGCGGATTTGGCAGGTAGCCTGGTGTTGCAGTACAGGCAGAGCAAGTCAGTGCTGCCCGTCATCGTTGAAGTTCCGTCAAAGCGCGGAACGAAGCACCCCGACGTGGTTGGCTATTACAAGCAGTTCAGCCGCGGATTCCTTGGGTTTGACATCGAGATATAGTCGGGACAGCAGGACCCCATGAATCGAGTGGAGCAGTCTTAGGAGGTTACAGACATGGGCAAAATCTGGAGAGTAGCCGGACCTCTGGTCATCGCCGATGAGATGAGAGGCTCGCAGGTATATGAAGTCGTCGAGATAGGTGAAGAAGGCATCGTCGGAGAGGTCATAGGTCTCGACGGAGACAAGGCCACTATTCAAGCGCATGAGGACACACTTGGACTCAAGACAGGCGAGGAGGTTCGCCAGACCGGCAAGACCCTCAGCGTAGAACTTGGCCCGGGCCTCCTGGGATCAATCTACGACGGTCTGCAGAAGTCTCTGCTCCCTATGGCAGAACAGACGGGGTCATTCATCAAGCGTGGCGCCAAGTCGCCTGCGCTGCCCCGCGATGTCAAGTGGCAATTCACACCGACCGTCGAAGTCGGTGCCAAGGTTGAGTACGGTGACATTATTGGTACCGTACCGGAGACTCCCCTTGTAGAGCTCCGCGTGATGATTCCGCTCGGAGTGAGCGGCACGGTCAAAGAGATCAAGAAAGGCTCATTCACCGTCGAGGAAACCATCGCCGTCGTCGAGAACAACGGAAAGAAGCACAACGTGACGCTCATGCAGGAGTGGCCGGTTCGAAAACCAAGGCCCTACCTCAAGCGACAGAACCCTTCCGGACTTCTCACCACCGGCATGCGCATCCTGGACTACATGTTCCCGCTGGCGATGGGCGGCAAAGCTGCCATCCCCGGTGGTTTCGGCACAGGAAAGACAGTCGCACAGCAGCAGCTGGTCCGCTGGGCTGAGACCGAACTCAACATCTACGTGGGCTGCGGAGAGCGCGGCAACGAGATGGCTGACGTGCTTTACAGTTTCCGCCAGCTGAAGGAGCCCAAGACAGGAAGGCTTCTGCAAGAGAAGGAAATCTTCATCGCCAACACATCGAACATGCCTGTTGTCGCTCGAGAAGCAAGCATCTTCGTCGGTATCACAATGGCCGAGTACTAC
>JAFGFT010000043.1 GCA_016930935.1 Dehalococcoidia bacterium
GGCGACGAACGCATCAGGGGTGCCGCTTGTGCCCGAGAGCGCACGAACCGGCGTGGGGTCTGTCGGGTCGGTCCACGTAGACCGGCTCTCGCCGGTGACGTAGACGTATCCCTCACTGTCCACGGCAATGCCACGTGCTTCGTCGACGATATCGTAACCACCGCCACCCAGAAAGGTCATCCATGGAGTCGGCGCAAACACCTGAACGCGGTGGTTCCCGCCGTCGGCAACGCAGACGTAGCCGCTCGCGTTCACCTCAAGGCCGTGCGGCTGGGCAAACTCACCGTCGCCCGCACCCGGAGTACCCCACTGCGCGAGGAATGCACCATCGGCGTCGAACTGCTGTATTCGGTTGTTTGTCTCGTCGGCTGTGTACACGCTGCCATGCCGGTCAACGCAAATGCCCGTGAGGTCCTCGAACTCCAGGTCCCCGTCACCGGTAGAACCCCACTTGGTCAGGAAGGCGCCAGTGCTGCTGAACTTCTGCACGCGGTGGTTGTTCCTGTCGGCGACATAGACGTTGCCGCTGGCGTCAGTCGCAACAGCGATAGCGCCCCCGAACTGTGATTCTCCGGTGCCGTCACTACCCCACTTCGTGACGAAGTTGCCGCCGGTATCGAATTTCTGCACGCGGTGGCCGGCATACTCGCAGACGTAGATGTTGTCATTGTCGTCGATAGCGATGCCCATCGGCTCGATGAACTTCCCGTCATCAGTGCCAAATCCTCCCCACTGGTCGACATACCCACCGCTGCTGTTGAACTTCTGGACCCGGTGCCCCGTCCTCTCGGTCACGTATACGTTGTTGGCCGAGTCAACCGCAATTCCAAAAGGTTGTTTGAACTCCAGTTGTCCGGTTCCGTAGGACCCCCACTCCATAAGGAAGTCTCCCTCGCTATCGAACTTCTGGATTCGATTGTTCAGATGGTCAACTACGTAGATATTGTCGTCGGAGTCGATGGCGACATCTGTGGGGAGACTAAAATCTCCTTCACCGGCGCCCTCTTCGCCCCACTTGTCCACGAACACGGGCGGATTCACGTCCGCGGATACCAGTGCGGGCGTGGAGAGGCCAACAATAGGGGCAAGCAATAGCGCAACTGCAAGTGGAAACCGGGACAGGAATCCCCTGTGAGTCCTTCGACGAGAGTCTCTGAAGTTCGGCAGCTTCATCGTCCCCCTTTCACGTTGATTCGCACGTAGCAATATGTGACCGGATAGGTGCGGCAAGGCCGCCCGCGAACGGGAAATAGCACGGTGGATCTTCCGCCACCCGTGCCGATTCCCCAGAATCGTAGAGGCAGCGGGTCCAGTTTACAAGCCCCCATTCGGATCTGATGAGAGATAACTTGCTGCAATTATGATGATTTTGGAGGCAGAGGGGTGGCCATGGGACCACCCCTCTGCGGGGATTCGTGGTGTTTGGAGCGGGCTACTCTTCGGGCGGCCCCACGGTGAGGGTGCAGCCTTCAGTGCAGGCGGCCCAGTAGCCAAGGCCCTGCTCAATCTGCGTCGCAATGTCGTAGGACTTTGCTATCGGGTTCCAATGGTAGATGGCGCCTTTCTGCAGGGCGTCCGATGAGTCGTCGTCAAGGTCATCGACATCCACGGGGTCGCCATAGACCGAGCCAATCATGTTCCAGCCGGTGGAGAGTGTGCTGGTCCAGTCTGTCTTCGGCATGCCTGTCACCGTCAATGTGCCAGCGTTCTCCCCGGTCACTGCGACCCAGTAGCCCTTTTCCGGCTCGATGGTCGTTGGTATTCCGTACGACTTTGAGTCGGGGTTCCACGTGTAGATTGCCTCTGAGCCATCGAACACGTCGGCGGCGGGCGTGTCGCCCGTGTCTACCGGTACCGATACCATATTCCAGCCGGTCTTGAGTTCCAGGTCGACGTCCACCCGAGCGGGAATAGCGCAGACAAAGGCATCGGTAAGACCCGAACGGGGGCGCACGGGCGTGCCCCATGTGGCACTGCTGTTTCCAATGATGCAGGCATTTCCGCCGCTGTCGACTGCGATAGCTTCGCCCCTGTCGATGCTGGCGCTGCCAAAGAACGCATTCCAGCTTCGCGCTCCGCTGCTGTTGAGACGGGCGGCGAATGCGTCGAGGTTGCCCGCGTAGGCCGGTACTGGAGAACCCCAGCCAGCATCACTGGTGCCACTTACATAGCTCTTTCCCTCGCTGTCTGCAGCAACGGCGTTGCCATAGTCATTTCCAGTACCGCCAACGAAGGTATTCCAGGTGAGACTGCCGTCGCCGCCATTGAGCGAAGCCGCAAAGGCATCCTTGTTTGCCACATAAGACTGAACAGGGTCGCCCCATGTCGCATCGCTGGTTCCTGTGATATAGACATTACCACTGCCGTCCACCGCGATTCCGTTGCCACTGTCCGTCCCATCGCCGCCAAGGAAGGTGTTCCATGTGAGACTGCCGTCGCTGCAATCAATTGCGGCGGCGAAGGCATCATCGTAGTCATTTCCCGTGTATGCCCGCACGGGAGTGCCCCATGTGCCGTTGCTCTTGCCTGCGACGTATGCGTTGCCGCTGCCGTCGACTGCAATCGACCGTGCGCTGTCACTGTCAGCGCCTCCAAGGAAGGTGTTCCATGTGAGGCTGCCATCGTCGCCATCGAATTCGGCGGCGAAGGCGTCATATGAGTCCGAGTAACCCCTGACAGGAGAGCCCCAGGTGGTGTTGCTGTATCCGCTGAGATAGACATCCCCGCTGTTGTCCACCGCGATGCCATAGCCCCTGTCAGTGCCGGTGCCACCAACGAACGTATGCCAGGTGAGGTTGCCGTTGCTGTCGAGCCTGGCGGCAAAGACATCACAGTCTCCCCCGGAAAACGTGTTCACAGGGTCGTGGCTCTCGTAGCTCCACTCGACATCGCTGTACCCGCTCACATACACGTTCCCGTTGTCATCAACCGCGATGCCATAGCCGTAGTCGTCGCCATCCCCACCAAGGAACGTATTCCACGCAAGATTTCCGTCCCTATCGAGCTTGGCGACAAAGGCGTCGCACTCGTCCGTATATGACTGGACCGGAGAGCCCCAGGAGGTAATGCTGAACCCACACACATAGACATTGCCGGTGCTGTCGAGCGCGATGCTATGACCTTCGTCATTGCCACTACTGCCGAGGAAGGTGTTCCAGGTACTCCAGGTCAGCAAAGGGTCAACAACTACTGGAATGCCGGGGAGGTAGCCGTCAAGGATGAAGCCCACTTCGTGTTCACCATGGATGGCGTAGGCTGCGGTTACCGGTCTTCTTTCACCGTCTACCTCCTGCCATGCGATGGGAGCGCTCTCCGTCAGGGTCCCGTTTTCGAAGGCAATGACGAGATTGCCGTCCGCATCAACCGCTATCGGGCGGTTGTAGCCGAGGCGGATGTGACTGACGGACCCTTCCAGGTCCGTGCCGTCGATGTAGTAGGTGCTCTTCAGGATTGCACCCTGGCGTTTCTCATATACTGCCGTCACATCTTTCCACAGCTCCCGGTACGTGACGCGTTCGAGGTTGGCAGCGTCGTGTTCGGATGCCGCCGGTGCTGGTTCAGGAGCGACGGTTTTGGAATCGAGGAACTCGATTGTGAGCATCCGATCTGCCGAGGCAATCACTACGCTGTCATCGCTGAAGCCGAGCACGCGGCCGTCGGACGTGAACTGCAGAAGATTGCCAGGTTCGACTGGTTCACTGTCGGCAACGACCGCCGTGAAAGGGCTGAAAACAAGGGCTGACGAGAGGAGAACCGCGGTAGAAAGGACACCAAGGCGGACGCGAATGCACATTTCTGCCTCCTCAATTTGTGGTTGGGGTGGAAGATTGCCACGATTCTATAGTGTTTGCATGCGCATGTGAATACTCCCAGTCCCGCGACCGTGCGAAGAACCGGGACAAGACGATTGTCGGGTGTCGCCATAATTCCGGCTGGAGAAAGAGGGGTGTGGTGTGAGGAGAGGATAGTGGTGGGTCACCAATGCTGGCGCGACAGAGGAGCAGCCTTGGGAAATGCGGGGACACCATACTCATTTCAGCTTTGGAAACGAGGCGTACTCGTGCTTCCGTTCTGGTCAGTTGTGTCCTTGCCTGTCCGTGGTGGACGGATTGAGTCCGGTGTATCCGCAGGGCACCCGGAACGTGTCGAGTGAGACATGGTTGTGGCTAGCGACAGTGCGCACGGTGTCAAAGGGACGTGGTGTTGGCTCCGGAATGTAGGGGCCGTTCGAGAACGGTCCGGATGGGTGGTGGGGTGGTTCCGCAATGCCCAAGGTGGTGGTCAGTCGTGCTGTGCGGCAATGGCGTTACGGGCGAGGCATGCCTCGCCCCTACGGCTGTGAATGTGACACGGTTGTGGTTGGCGACAGAGCGCATAGTCTCGCGGGTGGCGTGGTGGTGTGTCCGAATGTAGGGGCCGTTCGAGAACGGCCCGGTGGCTGCCTGAGAGCGAGGTTACTGAAGTCGTGCGACGTTTTCGATTCCTGCCATGACCCACTTTCGGAGAACGGGCTCTTCTTGAAGGGCCCTTTCTCCAGGATTTGGCGGACCAAGGAGAACAGAAATGGACATACAGGACGTGAAGAAGGTGACGAGCCCCTACCGCTGCCTTGCCACCCTTGCAATCGCACTCACTCTTTGCGTGCTTGCGGTGGTGGAGTCCACAGGAGCAGCTACCGCGCGAAGTGGTTCCTGGCTTTGGCCATTCCCATCCTTACCGAGTGGATAGGCGAGTGGCTGGCCTACTGGAGGAAGAGGGAGGTGGTGTGAGAACCGTGGTCCCGCAATCCGCGCTCCCACCAGTTCGATGGGCACGTCTCTTCAGTCACAGTTGCAGAGGATCATGCTCTCTATGTAATGAGTTGACAGGCACTTGGGACACCGTGGCTGTGCATTGAAGGTGTAGTGCCGCCACATCCACACTTCCTGGCAATCGCCTCTACGGCGGTGGAGTATTCCTGCTCTGATTTAGTCTCACTTTGGCTATTGTGGGCCTGAGACGTCTACAAACTGCGCGCTTGGGCATCTCCTATTGCCATGGTTGATTGTGCCCGTTCTACAGGTCCGTCACTGTGCCCGCATTGTTGAAGAAGAACTTGTCGCCAAATTCATGAGCCAGCAAGCAAGCTACTCTCAAGCCGGTACAATGCGACACTCCAAGTCTCTGAATGCCAAATCCCCTCAATTCACTCACAGCGGCTCTTACGTGCTCTTCGGATGCCAGTCCTAGATGGGTTCCCCCGACGACTGTATGAATGGAGTCTATGCCTGTTACCTTGGTTGCATGTCTCAGCGTATTAACGATTCCGCGGTGTGCACAACCCAGAATTACGACTAGTCCCTTGTCTGACTTCAGAAACAGGGACTGATCATCACGAAGCGGGTCTGGTATCAACTCTTCAGCTTCCCTGACGTATAGGCTCTCATCAATTGTCTCGTACTCAGTGACCATCGGTACTTCTCCGCTCATAACTATTTCGTCCGTGATCCATACGGGTTCGCTACTAACACGGAAAGAAGCGCCCGCGAGCTCCATCGATTCTCGTGTGAACGGGATTCCGATATATCGGAGTTCCTTATTCTCATCTTGGTGGTACTTGTCTCCCCATATGTCGGGATGGCCGATTATCTCGACTCTCTTTTTCATTGCTTCAAGTACAGGTAGTAGCCCTCCCGTGTGGTCGAAATGGCCATGGCTCAGCACGATTTTGTCGATTGTCGACAGATCGACTCCCATGGCTGCTGCGTTACGTACCGTGACGTCGCTTGAGCCTGTGTCGAGTAGGATTCTCTGATCCCCCGTATCTACAAGGATGCTCAAGCCCCATTCGCCTAAAAGGTCAACCCAGCTAGCCGTGTTCTCCGCCAACGTGCTTATCCTGATTTTCATTCTTTCTCCTTTCCATTCTCTGTTTGTGAAACACACCCGAGTCAGGTTGCCATGCGTGTGTTGCCAATCGAGGTACGGATGAAATGGTTTGTGTTTGCCTATCCCAATTACACATCACGGGTTCGACCCCAGCGATTCGCCAACGACTATGGTGTTCCTATTGACTTTGACGGACAGGCCCTAGTAGCATTTCGTCAACACTATGCGTGTAAGCATATCGCATAAGAATCCTCGTAGCATACTACCGCAGGCGTTGACTGCCAAGGATTGGTGATGTGTTGAGGTTGCGGCCTAGGCATGCCGTCGCCCCTACTCATGCGGAGCGTCGAGGTCGCGCAATGGCGGCGAGACGAGGTATTGGGCATAGATATGGCGGATGTGCACACATATATGGCGGATGCGCCGTTGACTTGGAGAATCAACTCTCCTTAGCATCGTGGCAGTCCGCAAACGCTGATAGGAATATCCTGTGAGCAGTTGCGTCAACATATTGCCCTACATGCCGTCGCATTCCGTGATATGTGAGAGTGCTTGAATAGGGCCAGTTTCCTTCTGATCCTTAATTTGATGGAGGGTGATGTATGAGACATATCAAGTCATGGTGGTCAGCCGTTGGCGTGCTTGTGGTGCTCAGTCTCGTGACGGTTGGCTGCGCCCCAACACAGCCCGCTAGCAGTGAGCCTGCCGACAGTGGAACGCCAGCCGCTGCCGAACAGGAAGTGATTAAGTGGACCGGTCAATCGTGCATATCTGACGTGGCACCGATGCACGCAGCTTTGCAGAACCTCTGCGTCACCATCAATGATGCAACTGACGGCCGCATTGAGATGAAGGTTGAGAGTGCAGGCGCAATCTGCACGGCGCTGAAGGAATTCGACGCTATTGACCAGGGAACTCTTGACTTCGCTGGCAGCTCCACAAGTTTCAACATGGACAAATTCCCGTGGGGAAGCATGGTGGTTCAGAGAGTTGGTGGTATGTCCGCAATCGAGAACTACTGTTGGAAGTTAGTTGAGGGTGATGAACTATGCTCCGACCTCATGTCCGACTACAACGTAGTCATGCCACATGGCAGTGGATTCGTCGGTCCCCCGGAAGTATTCTTTCATTCCAGCGTTAAGATTGAATCTCTCGCTGACTTGAAGGGGCTGAAGGCGCGCTGTTCTGGGGATTGCGGTGCAGTACTTGACCGACTGGGTGCTTCGACAGTGATGATTCCCCCCGGAGAGATATTCGAGTCAATGCAACGCGGAATCGTTGACTGCTTCGAGATGAGTTGCGCGACGTTCAACTTGGCTATGGGTCTGCATGAGGCCAATGCTCCTTATGTGTACATCGGTCCCAGTCGGGCTCCACATGAAACTTGGCATTTCTTTGTCAACAAGGACAAGTGGAATGCGCTTCCGGATGACTTGAAACAGATCGTGACGGATGTCTGCATTTCAGAGAACATCCAGTACTACGCGGATCTGTGTGCCCAGGAGGCAGCTTCCTTCCAGGTGATGAGGGACTATGGACTGACGGTTGAGAAGATCAATCCCGAGATTGAGGCTGCCATTATCGTCGAGGCGGAGAAGTACTTTGCCGAGAAGGCCGCCAGGGACGCCGGTACTGCCGCGATTCGTGCTTCGCAGGATGCTTTCCAAGAGTCTTTCAGGAGTGTCTTCGATCGCCCGTAGCTGACGACAATCGTCATCTCGGTTCTTCTCTCACAAGTTGTTGACTCTGCTCCGGTTGATTCCGGGGCAGAGTCAACACTATTGGTGTGAACAATATGAACAAAATGTTGAAGTCCATTGACCTTATCAACGAGCACGTTGGCTTATCGACCCGGTGGTTCATCTTCGTTCTCATAGCTCTTGGGAATCTGGAGGTGATACAGCGGTACGTCTTCAATCACCCGACGAACTGGGGTCCCGAACTCCTCATAATGACGGGGGCCGCCATGTACGCTCTGTCTTGGGGATACGTGCACAAGCATGAGGGGCACGTGCGAGTGGATGTGGTGTATTCCAAGTTGTCCTTCCGAGGTAGACGTGTCACCGACATCGTGTGTTTCCTCCTCTTCTTCCTTCCGTCGATGGGGCTTCTGGTTCAGGGTTCCTTTCTCTGGATGGTTCACTCATGGGATATTCGCGAAGCATCAACGTGGACCTACTTGTATCCCCCACTCTACCCTCTCAGGACCTTGGTCTTCGTGGGCATCCTGCTATTTGCGTTGCAGGGCATCCGGATATTCATCAAAGACCTAATCGGGCCCAGGAGTGAATCAAGTGATTGAACTTAGACCAGAACTCGTGACGTTACTTATGCTTGGTGGTGTGCTCTTCGGTGTCATACGTGGATACCCGTTCGCCCTCGTAGTTGGTGGTATTGGTGTTCTTGTCGGTCTCATGCTCTACGGTCCGAGCATGACCCGCGAAATCTACTATGACCGTGTGTTCGCCCAGCTTAGCAATTACATTCTCCTTGCAGTGCCGTGCTTCGTGTTCATGGGTACAATGCTTGAGAAGTCGGGCGTGGCTGACGGATTGTTTGATGCGCTCTACGTCTGGTTTGGTGGCATCAGGGGAGGCCTCGCAGTTACTACAATCGTCATCGGCACGATAATGGCTGCGTGTGTAGGTGTAATTGCGGCGTCGACGACCATGTTGGCACTTATTGCTCTTCCTTCTATGCTGAAGAGGGGCTACAGCAAGTCCCTGGCGGCAGGTTGTGTCTGCGCTGGGGGCACTCTGGGTATTCTCATTCCCCCAAGCGTAATGCTTGTAGTCTACGGCCCGATGGCAGGATTGTCTGTGGGACGACTCTTCTTCGCCGCGTTCATTCCCGGACTGTTGCTGGCGGTGTTGTACTGTGCCTACGTGCTTGTGGCGTGCGGGCTGAAGCCCGAACTTGGGCCCGCGATGCCTTCTGAAGAGAGGACAGTTCCTTTGAAGTCCAAGCTCAGAATGCTATTTGTTTCCCTAGTGCCTCCCGTCGCGCTGATACTGGCTGTTCTGGGCTCTATATTTCTTGGTATTGCCTCTCCTACAGAAGCGTCAGCCGTGGGAGCGCTCGCTGCTATCATCCTCGCACTGGTCTATCACAAGCTGACCCGTGAGGTGATGATGGAGACCGCTCGCTCAACAATCATGTTGAGCGGAATGATACTGCTAATTGCAGGCTTTTCCGCTGGCTTTGTCGGTATCTTCATGAGGGCGGATTGCAGCAGTGTGGTTGCGAACCTATTCCTGGCAACTCCTGGTGGCACGTGGCCGGCTTTCGCGGTCATCATGCTCGTCTGTTTCCTTCTCGGGATGTTTATAGACTGGGTGGGCATTGTCTTTATCATGGTTCCCATTGTTACGCCCATCGGTGCTACGCTGGGTTTCGATCCACTCTGGTTCGGCATGATGCTGGTGGTGAACCTCCAGATGTCATTTATGACGCCACCGTTTGCCTATGCCATATTCTTTGTTAAGCAAGCGGCACCGCCTGAACTTGGCATTGAGACATCAGATATCATTCGCGGTGTGCTGCCCTTTGTGGCACTCATCGCAGTGGCGTTGGTACTGTGCATTGTCTTTCCGCAGCTTATCCTTTTCCTCCCAAGTATCATGCTGTAGGAGACTATTGTCGCACTTCGGGGTGGTGGGATGCAGAGGACTTACTCTCTGTCCCGCCACCCTTGGTGATTTCAGCCTAGGAAGTCGCGAGGGTCACACACTTGCTTCGTCCATGGGTGCTACAGTGCCTTCTGGGGTCCGGCGGGGCTGTTGGATTGTGCGACGTTGTAGATTTCTGTCATGACCCGCTTCGGAGGACGGGCTCTTCGCGAAGAGCCCCTACATCACGAGCAGAAACCCCTGACTGACCGTGGCCGCCTGCCTGTCATCTTCTTTCGAATCCAATCTTCAACGAAGGGCGTGGTACAACCGGATGGTGGACGGGCGTGGGAGCCTGCCATAGCTGAAACAGCTTGACAGGCAACACGGTATCTACAATAGAACCGGCGTTTCCTAGAACCTGCAAGTGCAGGTCTCAACGTACATCAGGACGGTGCCCGTGGTGGTGTTCCCATTCACATCGGTCACGTCAACCGTGATGGTAGCCGGTCCTTTTCCAATAGGGGCTTCCCACGTTGCTATGTCGCCTTCAGCCGTCAAGGTGCCCCAGTCTGTAGTCCACGTATAGGTGAACGGCTCTTCGCCTTCCACTACCATACACTTGACGGTGCAGGAGCGGCCCTGGAAGATGTCCCACACGCCATCCTTGAAGTCCAGCATGCCGTGGTTGATGGGCTTGACCACGAATCGCCCGAGCTCAGGCGCAGTGCCCTGTGTCACGCTGATGGGGACCTCACGTGACTCCTCTCCGCCGTACGAGTCGAGCACACGCACTGTCACCCTGTAGGAACCCTCTTCGGCAGGGGCAATCCAGATAATGGAATCACCCTCTCCAATTATCTCGCCGGCGGTTGCGTCCCACTCAAAGGTCACGGCGTCGCCATCGGCATCCGTCGCAGAAGAGGAGACGTAGGTTGAGGCGCCCGGCAAGACCCATTCGTCGAAAGCGGTCAGCGATTGAATCTCAGGAGCGTAGTTGTTCTTGACCCGCAGGGAAGTGGAGAATTCAGCGGTGCCGCCGTTTCCGTCATCAACAGTGACCGACACTCGGAAGATTCCCTCTGTATCGGGCGCGGCCCACTCGACAGTTGCCCCTTCGCCGGAGATGTCCCCCTGGCCTGTCGTCCACGCGTAGGTGAGTGTATCTCCATCATCGTCCTCGGCTTCGCAGATGACCTGGCACTGGTCCAGAGGCTGTATCCGGTCGGTGGCAGGTGTCACGCTGAGAATGACCGGCGCCGTATTGGGAGTAGTGGTTGCCTCAACCTGCTGTCCCGTTGGCGTGGAGGCTGCGGAATGGACAGACAGCCGGTCGGAGTTCATCGCAACAACTGCTGCCACGACTCCGACGCACACAAGCCCGACGATAATCGCGGTCTTCCGTTGCGATTTGCCAGACTTCTTGTCCTGAGGTTCCTTCTGTGGTTCCTCTTTCGGTTCCTTTTGTGGTTCCTCAACTGTGCTGGTCAACGTACAGGCCTCCGAACAGATATTCTGATTGCAGCATGAGTCTATCAAAATCGGCGACGGTTGGCTTTCGCGGAATCGAGGCACGCACGGTCGAAGCTGCCGACGCCCTTTCAACTTTCTCATATGAATGTGAAGAAAGTGTGAAGGTCGCCATGCATTCGTGTGAAGAGAAGTGGCCTCTCCCGTCCAACTGCCAGCTTGAGTCTGCAACTGCGGCGCGGTCAGACCGCGACTACCTTCGCGCTATCCTTGTGCGTGCATCCTCTATAATGCGCGAAAAGGAGAATCAGCAGGTGAAGATAACAGAGGTAAAGGCATACGCTCTCCAACAGCCACTCGAATCCAGTTCCTTCGCCTTCTCTCAGACCTGGGTCAACACCCGGCAGACAACCATTGTGGTCGTAGCCACCGATGAAGGCATCGAAGGTTGCGGAGAGGCATTCGGACCGGCCAAGACGATTGCGCGGCTGATTGAGACGGCGTTTGCACCGCTCATGGTCGGGCAAGACCCTTTCAACACGGAGCCTATCTGGGACAGCATCTATCGTCCGCACAGGCATAACTCGCAGAAAGGTATTCTCTGCGAAGCGTTGAGCGCCGTCGACATCGCGCTGTGGGACATCAAGGGCAAGGCAACCGGCCAGCCGGTTTACAACCTGCTCGGTGGAGCGTTCAGAAACAGGGCGCATGCGTACGCCACAGGACTGTACCGGCCACAGGGCGCCGACCCGAAGGTCGCTCTCATCGAAGAGGCTCTTGGCTACAAGAAGGACGGCTTCTTCGCAATGAAGTACAAGATGGGCACTGTCTCCATGGAGAAGGACCTGGACATACTGGGGGCGATACGCGACGCCATAGGGTGGGACCTCACTCTGCTGGTGGACGCGAACTGCGCCTACGATGCATCGGACGCCATGTGGCTGTCACAACAGATGGAGGAAATGAATGTCTACTGGTTCGAGGAGCCTCTGCCTCCCGAGGACCTGGATGGCTATGCTGAGCTGAAGAATAGCACGACCATCAAGATTGTTGCAGGTGAGTGCGAGGCCACGCGTTTCGGGTTCAGAGAACTCATTGGCCGCCGCTGCGTGGACATCCTTCAGCCAGATGTATGCATCTGTGGAGGTATCACGGAGTTCCAGAAGATAGTGGCGATGGCGAGCGCAGCCAACACAGCGGTGATTCCGCACGTGTGGGGAACGAACGTCGCGATTGCAGCCGCGTTGCACTGCTACGCAGCCATCCCAAACATACCCGGCAAAATCAATCCGCCTGAGCCGTTCTTCGAGTTCGACCGCTCGCCGAATCCGCTACGAGAGGGAGCGACACACGAGAAGTTCGTTGCGAAGGAGAGCTACATCGAAATCCCCAATACGCCCGGATTGGGCGTCACCGTGAACAAGGAATTTCTGGAAGCCAACTCCCGCCAGGGGTGAGGTGCAGAACTGAAGTTGAACGAGGTCGGGGCATGTTTGCTCCGCCTTCATATTGTGTGCGACGGCCGCATCTACCCGCGTCTTTCTCGCTTGAAGCAGTAGTATGCCAGCCCCAGGAGCACGAGGCACTCAATGAAATAGAGGTTGACCACGCTCTCCAGCAGAGCAGTCGACGCGAGTCCACCTCCACCTGGTTGCCCCCGCTCACCAACGAGGTGGGCGATGAACACGGCCAGGTAGACGCCTCCCGCGATGGTGAAGAACCACTTTGCTCTTCTCCTGAGCATGAGCCAGACGCCAAGCGCCATCAACAGCAGAAATACCCACGAACTCATTCAGTCCTCCCGTGCGTCTCCCGGGACACTCCCCGTTGGTAATCAGGGGACGCGATGCCTGTCTTCGCACTGCCTCTGCGGTATCTTCCGTGTCCCCGGGGCACTACGTGATTGTGCCATGCAGGCGGATGAATGACCACTCAACCGTGTGCGCCTTCTCCGGGCGCGGTCGAAGTCAATGGTCAGCAGGAACTGTCCGGATGGTGTCCTGCATGACCGGGCGGACTAGCCTTCCGGCTTGCAGATATCGTGCCGGAGCGCTGCACGAATCGTCAGAGCCAGTAGTATCGATACGACTATGGTGAGCAGTCCAAGGAACGACCATGACAACACGGGCATCCAGGCTGCGTCAGTGTACGCGGACATCGCTATTGTGGCTACCGTGAGCGCGGCTATGGGGAATGAATACGCCCACCAGGAGATGAAGAACTGCATGTTTCTGAACATTCTCCACTGAGACACGAGCAGCAGAAAGAGGAACAGCCCGAAGAAGTACATGATGCGTGCGAAGCTGTCGATTCCGCCAATCATTCGCGTGTAGCTTATGAAGGCAACCGCCGGTGGGGCAATCAGTATGAAGAATGTGGGGAGTCGCTTTGTTGGCAATGGATGGTGGAAGATGATGCGGTACAGGAAGATGGTGAACAGCATGATCCAGAACAGCAAACCGATGCTGAAGAAGAACCACGATATGTCAGCGTGAGCGTGTGCCACACCTGCGATGGGAACCAGAAGGTTGCCCACCACCGGGATGAACCAGCTTGGCTCGATGTGGTCGATAACGAAATGCTCCTTGATTATCCAGATGCTCAGTGTCTTAAACATGAAGTAGAGCTGTGCAGCAGACCCGATGGCCCACAGCCAGAATGAGACGGTGCTCTGCAGGTGCATGTAGGCGACCGATAGCAGTATGAGGCTGATGGACATCGTGGGGAAGAAGTGGAGTTTGATTGGACTGTCGAACTCCTCGCGGACTTTGTCGCGGTAGCGGATGACCTTGAGAGCGTAGGCGACGGCGAGCACGGCGAACAGGCCCGTGGTTACTGCGGTCAGGAAGATGCCGGGCGCAAGACTATTCCACAGTGTCTGTCCTGCCTTGAGATAGACGATGGCGGTGCCTGCCATGCCCATGACGATGGCGAATATCGGTACCGGCAGGTTAGCCAGCCGCGATTCGTGAGTGGTGGTTGGCCGGGTGGTGTTCAACTGTTTGGTAGTCAAAGGCACTCTCCTCTCCTGCTACGTGACATGGACAGGTATCTTCCACCAGTCTACTTGTCTCTGGCACGGTTTAGGCCAGGCATGGGGCATTCCTTCGGGAACTCCCGGGATGCCTTGACAGCTCCAATCCTTCCCGGACACGGGCACCGGTCATGCCTGATCGGTACGTGGCACAAGCTCATCTGTCATAACTTGTCATAACTTGACACGACCGTCCGCAGTTCATATAGTATAGGCGAAAATGAGAATCAGTCGCAAACAGACAACCCCGTCGACCTCGCAGAGAAGGCTTCTGCTTCGACTCCTCCGTGAGGAGAGTGGACATCTCACTGCGCGAGAACTGTACAGCCGTGCCACGGAGCATGATGCTGAGGTAAGCCTTGCTACGGTCTATCGGACACTGCGTTTGTTCAAGGAAGAAGGTCTTATCGATGAGATGCGATTCGGTGGGTGCACGTGCCGGTATTACGAAGCAACGCGGCCGGGCAATCACTATCACATGTTGTGCAGACAATGTGGGCGTGTGCTGGAATTCGATACTCCTGCGGTAGGCGAACTCATGGCTGAAGTGGAACGAAGCTGTGGGTTCAAGGTCACCGGCGTTGAGATATGTCTTGAAGGGTACTGTCCCGACTGCGCTCAGAAGGAAGCCGGGAAGAGCGACCAGTAGTATTGCGGCACGCCGCCGTGGCCATGCCGGAGGCCGTGGAAATGGAGTTGTGGGGCGAATGCCCCGGCGTGGTGACGATACGGTAGTCCGCTACGGGCGAATTACGATGTGCGTCCTGTCGGTGCCGGCGTTCTTCTGCTCAACTATGGAGTGCATGTTGGCGCGGGCGGCATGAACCGCAGTCGCGACGTCGTCCGCAGTGGGAAGCACAACGCACACGAAGGCTTTGAGCAGCCTGGTGATGTTCGGGCCGAATTTCCTGCCCACCAGCACATCGATGTTCTTCAGTACGGAAGCCGTGGCCTTCGCCTTCTCCGGGTCGCCATGTCTGGCTGCTTCGTCGCCGGTGAACGATGAGTTCTGCCTTCGTTCGATGAGCGCCTCGCCGTTCTCCGAGAACTCATACACAAGATATTCCTTCGCCATCCCCACATGGTCATCGTTCAGGTGAACCCCATCGTCAGTGCCGCACGCTATGAGTAGATGCATCGCACTCTCCTCCCCGTTTCGTTGTTCTCACCTTGCGCCGTCTTTCCTGTGCAGGCACGCGACGCAGTGTTCCCGTCAACGTAGTGCGGGCGGTGGCACCATAGTGGAATCCACGCGATACGGCGCACATCTGTGTGCTGCATTGCCCCGGCCGATGTTGCTCGCGTGTGCCGGTCAGCCCGCCATGCGGCTCCATCTCTGAATCCACATGACGGGCTGATGCACGGAAACTCACCCGCTCACGCACTGCAGTGCCCGTGTAGCAGATACTGTCGCTCTAGAGCGCGGCAGTTGCCACGCCGCTCGCCGTGCTGCGCTGCAGCCTGTCCAGCAACTTCGCCAGTTCCTCGCTCTGCGTGTATGCAAGCTGAGCTTCTTCCACGATGCCGTCGTTGCTCGAGTCGCCTTGTTCGTCCCGGACCTTCTGCAACCACTTGTTGAGGCTGTCGCCATCCTGTTTGTTGTGCTCTATCCACGTGGCCAGGAGTGTCTTCAGTCGGCCTGCGGCATCGCTGGGGAATGCGGCGAGGACGGCCTCAACCATCTTGCGGATTTCGCTCTCCGGGTAGGCGCCAAGTAGCTGGTCAACCTTCTCGCCATCCGCGAAGAAGAACTGCATCGGTATGCTCATGACCTGGAACCTCATGGCCAACTGCTGGTTCTCATCCACGTTGACTTTGCAGAACTTGAACCTGCCGTCATACTCCTCTGCCAGTTTGTCGTATATCGGTGAAACCATCCTGCACGGCCCGCACCATGGCGCCCAGAAATCGACCTCCACGGGAAGGTCTGAGTTGATAACTTCCTGTTCGAAATTTGCTTCAGTGACTTCTACTACCTTGCTCACTCGTTCTCGTTCTCCTTGATTCTTATTCTTCTATCTGATGCCGTGCATGGGCAGAGTTTGTCCCGTCGTGGCAGCAGGGTGTTGTGGTCTTTGTTTCGCTGCTATTCCCTCTCCTTGAGGTATTTGAAAGCTGACATAGCTGCTGTGGCGCCATCACCAACCGCTGTGGATACCTGGCGCGGTGAATTCCGCCGGATATCGCCTGCCGCGAAGACGCCCGCACTCGGGGTGGACATCGTACCGTCCGTGACGATAGAGCCATCAGCGTCGCATTCAAGCATGTGAGAGAAGATCTGGCTGTTCGGAGTTATCCCTACGGCGACAAACACACCATCAACGTCCAGGACTGACTCAAGCCCCGTCTTTGCATTGCGCAGTCTGATTCCGCGCACCACTGTGTCTCCAAGGACCTCTTCAACCACGTTGCTCCAGACGAACTCCAGCTTTGGATGGGCAAACGCCCGTTGCTGCAGGGCTTTCCCCGCCCGGAGTTCGTCTCTCCGGTGCACTACGTACACCTTGCTCGCATGTTGGCCGAGTTCGAGCGCATCGGTAATGGCTGTGTCGCCCCCTCCAATCACTGCGACAGTCTTGTTCCGGAAGAAGAAGCCGTCGCAGGTGGCGCAATATGAGACGCCATGGCCAGAGAGCCTTCCTTCTCCGGGGACCTGCAGCGTGCGGTATTCTGAGCCGGCCGCAACAATCAGTGCTTCGGCGCCAAACGAACCCTCGGATGTGGATATGACATAGGAGTCTTCCTGTGTGATATCGGTCACGTCGGCAGTCACAATCTCCAGGTCATATCTGGCGGCCTGCTGGTGCATGAGAGAAGCCAGTTCTGAGCCGGATACCCCCTGAGGAAAACCCGGATAGTTGTCCACCAGTGACGCATTGGCTATCTGGCCTCCAACCGCACCCCGTTCAATCAGCAGGCTCTTCAACCCTGCGCGTGAGCAATACAACCCTGCGGTGCAACCGGCAGGTCCACCTCCGATGATGACTGCGTCATAGTTCTTCATAGTCGTCCTTTCCTTCTTGGGCAGGGCTTCTGCTGTCCCATTGCTGAGACCCGCTCTCTGGTCCTCAAAGAGCTGTGCTTGTGCTCCTTCACGTATAAGGTGCGACTGATTCTCATTTGCATTTATACGATATCTTGCAGGACGAGCCGTGTCAAATGGCAGGAGTGCCAACTTGTGTGTCACGAGACTCCGGCTATGATTGTCAGACGGTCTCCTGTTGAAGGAAGGAGGAAGAGAGTGGGGATTCATTCAGACTATGTGTATGTGCGGCACGGTTGAGCGTGTGCACCGCAGAGTGCCAGTACGTGCCGATGTCCATCAATCCCTCCAGGACAAGGGCGACTTTGGCCGCTCGTGCGGGTTTGGGATGTGGCTGTTCGAGATGACCGGCGTGCGGGAGCCTTCCGCGAGAGTATAGAGGCCGCCATCGGCAGGAGAGTCAACTGTCCGCGGGGTGCTGCTCAGATCACGGGAACGGTGATGCGCACGGTTGTGCCTTTGCCCTTCGCGTTTGATATGTCAATCGTGCCGCCGAGAGCACCGAGTCGTTCCCGAATGCCGATCATTCCGAGCGAAGATGCGGAGCGCCGCTCCTCGTCCTTGAAGCCCCTGCCGTTGTCGTCGACAATGACGATGGCCCGGTTTCCTTGCCGCTCTACGCTGACGTTGATTATCGTGGTGCCAGAGTGGCGCAACGCATTGTCGAGCACCTCCATGAATGCGCGGTACGTGGCGAGTGTCAATTCCTGACCGGGCAGCGTGACCTCATCAAGCCGCAGGACATGGCATGCGATGTTGGAGCGCTTCGCGACGTCAACGGTCTGCCACTCGATGGTGGCTGCCAGCCCGAGGTCGTCCAACATGCCGGGCATCAAGCCGCCATAGAGGCGGCGCAGCCGCTCGACGGTGCCATCCATAAGAGTATGTATTTCGCCCAGCACCTTGTACGCGGGCTTCGACGCTTCGTCCGGGATCAACCGGCGTAGAGACTCGAGGTCCGCATTGACGACAGCGAGCGTCTGGCCGATTTCGTCATGCAGTTCCCAGGCGACCATGGCACGCTCTTCTTCCCTCACCAGTTCGAGGTGGGCGGCGAGTCTGCGGAGTTCAGCGTGAGAGCGCTCAAGTTCCGCCCGATTCCGTTTCTGCTGTGTGACGTCGCGCAGGATGCCCTGGAAACCGACGATAGTGCCTGACTCATCCCGGAGTGCAACCACGCTGCGGTCACAGTCGAACTCTGTTCCGTCTTTCTTCTTCCAGCGCACCTCATCTCTCAGTTCGCCTGTCTTCGCTATGGAGCGCAGGAAATCCTCGCGGTCCGCAGGGTTGGCATACACGTCGATTGCGTTCAGCGAGGGCACATCCTCAGGGTTGTAACCGAACAGGTCGAGCCACGCTTGATTGACCTGACTTCCGGTACCATCTGCGCGGAGGAGCCAGATGGCGTCCATCGAATACTCGAAAAGCGAGCGAAATCTCTCCTCACTTCTGCGCAGGTCTTCCTGTGCCGCCTTCTGTTCTGTTACGTCGCGCACGACGGTCTGGAAGTACTTGATGTGCCCTGTCTCGTCCCGGATGGCGACAGACGTCCGGAGGCAATCCATGACTGTTCCTTCTGCCGTCTTCAGCCTGGTCTCTGCATCCTTGATAGCGCCGTGCTGCTCCATATAGCGCAGGAAGCCGTTCCGGTCCGCCTCACTCACATAGCGGTCACGCACGTTGGCATTGCCTATCGCTCCTGCTTCGAGCCCGTGCAGTTGCAGGTAGGCCGGATTAGCGTCAAGGAGTGTCCCGTCAACTGCGGTAAGGGCGACCGCATCGATGGATTGCTCGAAGAGCGAACGGTGCTTCTCCTCGCTCTCGCGCAGCGCCTTCTCGGTCTGCTTCCGCTTGGTGATATCGCGGCAGACGCAGAAGATCAACTTCTGGCCGCCAAACATGGCCCCATTGGTGCTGATTTCGACGTCGTAGATTGTGCCATCTTTGCGACGGTGCTGTGTCTCGAAATGGTCCCCTGATTCGTCGACCGTGTGGACCATCTCAACGAGCCTTTGCTGTGGGGTGGGGACGTCCCAATCCCATACGTGAAGACGGAGGACTTCCTCGGGAGAGTAGCCGAGCATCCGGGCGAAGCTCAGGTTGGTCTCGGTCACCTTGCCGTCCTGGTCAAGGACCACGATGCCATCAGTGGACTGTTCAATAAGGATGCGCCTTCGGGTCAGTTCGTCAGCCAGCGCGTCCTTTCGCTGCCTGTCCTCAGTGATGTCACGCAAGATGCCCTGGTAGCGGACTATTCTGCCTGACAGATCCCTGAGTGCCACTGTGGTACGTTCAGCGACGAATAATGTGCCATCCTTCTTCTTGACACGAAACTCGCCTCTCACCACTCCGCTTTCAGAGATGCGATGCAGGAAGTCCTTCCTGTCTGCGGGGTCGGCGTACAGGTCGGTCACATCGAGCGATAGGAGTTCGTCCTGGCTGTAGCCGAACATGTCGACAAATGCCTGGTTGACCCAGAGTCCCATATCGTCGGAGTTGAGGAAGTAGATGGCGTCCCTCGACAGCTCAAAAAGCGAGCGGAACCGCTCCTCGCTTTCCCGTAGAGCTCTCTCCGTGTTCCTGATTGCGGTCACGTCGCGCATGACTCCCTGGAAAGCGCGGATGTTTCCGTCCTGATCACGCTGGACCACGTTGCGCCGCTGGCAGTCGAATACGGTGCCGTCCTTTCTTCTCAGCTTGACCTCGTCGTCCAGCACGTCGCCACTTTCGGCCATGCGAGTGCGGAACAAGGAGCGCTCGGCAGGGTCTGCGTACCAGTGCGCAGCATCGAATTTGGCGACATCTTCAGGAGAGCATCCGAGTATGTCCAGCCATGCCTGATTGACCTCGATGAATGTCCCGTCGGGGTCAACGAGATAGGCGGCATCCCTCGACAGCTCGAAGATCGACCGAAATTTCTCTTCACTTTCGCGAAGGGCCAGTTCTGTCTCACGGAGTTCGGTGATATCGACGAGAGATGTGATGATCTGGCGCGACTCTGGTATCAGCGACACCGTGGCCCAGACAGTTCGGACGGCTCCGTCTTGCCGCTTCAGATGAAACTCGTAGGAGTCCACGTTGCCTGTGCTGCGCCGCCGGTGGTGCAGTTCCAGCATCCACTCCAGTTCGGCGGGGTCAGCAACGAAGTCAGTCCATTTCTTCTTCCCTTCCACCTCGTCTTTGCGGTAGCCAAGCAGGTCCTCGCATCTCCTGTTGACCTGTCGCACCGTGTAGTCGTCGTCCAGTATCCATGCAGCCGTGCCCGTGTGCTCGAACATGGCGCGGTGGCGTTTTTCTGACAGTGCCAGTGCCTCACGCGCCCGCTGTTGTTCCATGGTGCTGTGCAGCGTGAGGAGACATTCCTCAATCCTGCGGGCGAAGAGATTGTAGATGCGACGTTCACTCGGGGTGATTGTGGCGGACTTCTCCATGAAGAGGAGCCCAAGTTCTCCGTTGGCACCGAGACTCTGTAGGAAGATGGAGTCGTCCTGGTTCTGAGTGAGGGTGAGTGCCCTATCCTTGTCTCTTATTCCTGACATGGAGAGGAGTTGCCGGGCTTCGGGTGGCCCGCTCCAGAGTGCGAAGCGGCTGACGCCGAACAGGCGAAGCGCTTTTTCCAGCGCCTCGTGTCCGAACTGGCCCGGCGAAGGCGCGCTGCTCAGGGACGATATCTCGTAGAGAGCGGACAGCTCTGAGGCCATCGATGCGTGTGACGGAGATTGCTCTGACATGCTACTCAATTGCGCGATGCGTGCCTACGCGTTCATCGGCACTGCCATGGACACGGTCGTGTTGTGAAACAGAGGGAGAGCCAGAACGCTTCCGGCCTCGTCGAACGTAGGGACTCCTCTGCTCTGAAATCCCGCGAACGGCGTATCACCCGCAGACTCATGCTTCGTGTGCCACGCGACGTCTGGCTCGTATGCATTCGTGGCAAAGATGAGACTTGCTGAAGGCTGGCATGAAAAGGCCGCCGCCTCGTGAAAAGCCCCTCGAAGTGTGTTCCCTGTTGCTGTTGTGGCGGTGGAACCGACTCCCGCTATCAATTGCGCTCGCCGGAGGCAGGACGACATTCTGGTGCGACCATGCAAGTTACTGTACGACAATCGATGAAGGTCCGCAATCTGGATTTCGGTCTGCAGACTACCTCGGTACTGCTCCCATTGTTCCGCACATCCCGCGGAATTCGGCGTTGTGACTGGCTTCTGCCTTCTCAATCGCTGCAGTAGGCGCCGAATTTCTGATGATGCGTACGCGTTGCGCATCAGGTTGAAAGCCGGAACAGAATCGAGGGCGGCTGCACTGCCCGCATATGTCTGGAGTGGGAGAGACGGTGCGGACGGTGACTGGTGTTCGAAACCGGGATGTTCCACGGTAGTCCGTTCAAATAGTGATGTGTTGTCCGGCGCGAGATGCTGCGCCAGTACGAACGCTGTTCCGGGCTCAGTGCCGGTGGGCCTTCCCGAGAAGAACGCTTCAAACGCAGCCAGATTATCATCCGATGCACTGAATCCTACTATGGACGGGGGATGCCCGGTGTCTGGGGCTGTTCCCGCGTGTCGACGGTCCCATGGGAGAGCACTTCTGTTCTGGCGTTCTCTGCCGCTTCCTTCCTCCGGGTCATCAATCCACTTGTATACCGTGTACCGTAGCCTGTCGTTGCACAGCAAGCGCAGTGGACTTCTTCGGTCTACCTACCTGCCATGAGTTCGTGTCATGTGTTCCAGCATGTCACGGGACACTGCCTTTGGCCCATCGGGAAATGCAGGGACACTGGGCGTGCTACATGCGTCACGTACGGGAATGAGCAGGGAGCCCCCATTGTTCTAGTTCGGGGCGGCGATGTCGACCCGGTTGCGGCCCGCAGCCTTCGCACGATAGAGGGCGGCATCGGCCCGCGCGACCAGGGAGTCCATGTCCTCCCCATCACACCACTCAGCGATCCCGATGCTGACGGTCACGTGAAAGGGTGTGCCTTCTGCGTTGTGCATGGGTGTTGCCTGCAACGACGCACGAGTCCTCTCCGCCATGAGCCCCGCACCGGACGCATTGGTCTTCGGCAGAACGATTAGAAATTCCTCTCCGCCATAGCGGCCGGCGAAGTCGGTCATGCGTACGCCGCGCTGCACCACGTGTGCGGTGTTGGCCAGAACATGGTCGCCTGTCTGGTGTCCATAGTCATCATTGACCTTCTTGAAGTGGTCTATGTCCAGCATGGCTACGCTGAGGTGCCCCTTGTACCGCCTCACGTGAAGGACCCATTCTTCAAGTTTCTCCATTATGCTGCGTCGGTTGAGAATGCCCGTGAGGACGTCAAACCTGGCAAGCCGCTCAAGTTCGGCGTGGTCGCGCTTCCGCTGGGTCACATCACGCATGATTCCCTGGAAGGCGACGATCGTGCCTTGTTCATTCCGTCTTGCGATTACCGTGCGCTCACAGTCGAACTCAGTGCCGTCCTTCTTCTTGAATCGGACCTCGTCCTCAATCACTCCAGCACGCTCTATGGCCTTGAGCAGGTTCTTCCGGTCATCCGGATTGGCGTAGATATCGATGATGTTGATTTGAGACAGGTCGTCGATGGTATAGCCGAACAGTGTGAGCCATGCGGCATTTGCCTGGATGTGTGAGCCGTCCAGGTCCACAACGTAGATGGCGTCCATGGACTGCTCGAAGAGGGTACGAAAGCGTTGCTCGCTGTCGCGCAACTCTGTCTCCGCCCTCTTGGTTCGAGTCACGTCACGGACAACGCACTGTTCACCGATGACGTTGCCCCCTGCGTCCCGACGAACCGCCACGTTGCGTACACAGTCCATAATGGTGCCGTCCCGCCTGCGGAGTCGAACCTCCTGGTCGACGACTGAGTCGTGCGTTGCCATCCATTCCAGGAACGCGGTCCGCGTCTCTTCGTCCGGATACTGCTGTTCGACGTTCAACGTGCCGATGTCATCCTGTGAGTAGCCAAACAGGTCGAGGTAGGTCTGATTTGCTTCGATGAGCAGCCCTCCCGGACTTGCCAGTGCGATGGCGTCGAGGGAATGCTCAAACAACGTACGGTATCGCTCCTCGCTTTCGCGCAGGGCGCGCTCCGCCTGCTTGCGGGCAGTCACGTCGCGCATGATTCCCTGCACTGCTATCACGCGTCCCCTGGTGTCGTGACGGGTGATTGAAGTGCGGGCGCAGTCAAATATGTCCCCATTCTTCTTTCGCAACCGGACTTCATCAGTGACTGTGCCGAACTCACGCATCTTCTGCAGGAAGTTCTGGCGGTCAGCCGGATTCACATAGGCATCAGCGATGTTGAATCGTGACAACTCATCGCGCGAATAGCCGAACAGGTCCAGCCACGCCTGGTTGACGTCCACAATTCTTCCGTCGGGGCTGCCGACAAAGGCGGCGTCAATCGACTGTTCGAAGAACGCGCGGAACCTGTCCTCACTCGCTCGTAGCGCAGCCTCAGCCTTCTGACGTCGCTCAATCTCCTGTTTCGCCACTCCAAGCTCGGCTCGCATTCCGGTTACTTCAGTAAGAATGGTCAGCACCGGTCGATTCTCTATGACTGCACCTCTGGACTTGTTCTGCCAGTGCACGTACACGAACAGTATCGGACCCGCTATGACGGAGATGGCGAGACGGTTGAGCAGGGTGCCGCTCATGATGCTCAGGTAGCCGGGAGTGCCGGCGAATGCGCCTGTCGAGAAGAGGACAACGTCGAGAACCAGGACTCCGAGGAGTGTGAGGTACACCCTCGGCCACGTGCCCATCTTGAGCCTTGGCTTTCCCAGGAACTCCCATGCGATTGCCAGGAACAGGAGGTCGGCGATGGTGGTTGCCACGGAAGCCGTGTTGATGCGCAGGCTGGGCATGGGAACCAACAGCGCTGGTGTGGGAGAAATCGCTGCCATCTGGGCGTGCAGAACGAATGCGGTAACCGGCGTCAATACCGAGACTGCAGCGATTGTCAGGATTGCGGTGCGGGTGGGGAGAGGGCCGTCGAAGACGTACACCACGAACACGCCGAGCAGCAGCGCCGTATAAAACACCGTTGAGCCGACCATGAAGGTAACGCTGCCCACATCAACCTGGATGCCCGCGTCAGTCACCCATGACATGATTGCGGTGAGACCGCCGAGCAGCGCATAGAATGGTCCCAGTCCGGCGCGGTGTCGGAGCGAATGGGCGAGCAGCACCAGCAGGTAGACCACTACGGATTCGATGATGAGGGCGCTTGCGGCGCTAGCCATGACCGTTGGCTCCTTCGTGGGAAGCGCACATTGTCATGTGTACTATCATACCGCAGTCGGGTACAGCCATGAGGTCGTCCGCACTCGAACCGGGATTCAGCACCGCATGGCGCTACGCCCCCCCCTGACCATTGTTTACCGTACCAATGGATGCTTCAATGCGCCGTGGAAACCGTCAACACTGTCGTTGTCGACTGGTCATAGCCTGCCACCTTGCTGAGCGGCTGGAGGCAACGTACGCTTCGATATCACTCTCTGCACGAGTGATGCCTATCACAGGGCATCGTTGTTCGTAGTTGCTTCCTTTGCGCAGTCAACACGGGAACACAGGTGGAAACGTATGGTTTGACACGGCAAGTGCGTGAGTCTATCGTTACGTGTTGCTTGTTCCAAAGGCCGCCGTTCGTGCGGAATGATTCCGTCCGATCAGGATTGGAGCGGATACTCATGTCAGCGCGCGAATGGCATACAGTAGCTGATAACCCGCGTCAACAACTCGAACACCTCAGGTCGGTAGTTCGAGCGATTCGTGCCGTTCGACAACTCATCTCGTTTTGTAGAGAACCCGAAGAGCTTGTACAGAAGGTGTGCAGCCTTCTGGTGGAAACCCGGGACTACCATAGCGCGTGGATTGTGTTGGTCGATGGCGAAGGCCGTCCTGTCACCGCTGTCCATGCGGGCCTGGGTGATGACTTCGGGCCGATGATGGAGCGAGTGGGGTGTGGAGAGTTGACTGCCTGTGGCCGCAGCGCATTGGCGGAGCCGGGCGTTCTCGTGATTCATTCTCCGTTCAAGGAATGTGTGGAGTGCCCTCTTTCGCACGTCTATGAAGACAGGTCTGCCATGACCGTGCGGCTCGCATACGGTGGTAGGGTGTATGGCGTGATGAGCGTGTCCGTTCCCGCAGCATACGCACATGACACTGATGAAGTGGAGCTTGTGCGAGACGTAGCGGAAGATGTTGCCAGTGCGCTTGATTCGCTCTCCCTTGGGAGCGACTGTGTTCATACGGGAGAAGCTCTTCGAGAGAGCGAGCAACGCCACCGCACACTCGTTGAACAATCGATGGATGCAATCTACATCGGCAGGCCTGACGGCAAGGTAATGGAAGTGAACCAGGCGTGGCTTGACCTCTTCGGTTATGTCCGCGGGGACCTTGCCTCAGCGAATGCCATCGACTTCTACGTCGAACCTTCCGACCGAGACACTTTCGTGCGTGAGATGACCGAGAAGGGCTTCGTCCAGGATGAGGTGCTCTACAAGAGGAAGGACGGAACCGTGTTTCATTGTCAACGCGCACAGGTGGCACTCAAAGATGAAAGAGGCAACGTCCTGGCCTATCAGGGCATCCTTCGTGACGTCAGTGAGACGAAGCAATCACTGAGGGAATTGCGCCGGAGTGAGGAGAGATACCGTGCTCTCTTCGAGCAGTCGATGGACGCAATCTCTGTTGTTGCACCGGATGGCACGGCTCTGGATGTCAACCAGGCATGGCTCGACCTCCTCGGCTATTCGCGTGATGATCTTGACGGCTTCAATGTGATTGATGTGTACGCGAATCCCAGGGACCGCGATGAACTGCTGAGCCGCATAGCTGAGACCGGCAATGTTCGAGATGTAGTCCACGTGAGAAAGAAGGACGGCACACCCATGACTTGCCAGCGGACGGTCGTGGTTCAGAGAGACGGGGAGGGGGCTATGGTTGCCTGCCAGGCGGTGCTTCGAGACGTGTCGTTGGAGACCAGGGCATACGATCGCCTTGAAGAGGCGTTCATCGACCTCGTTGAGACCACCTCCAGGGCCATGGAGAGCGTCGACCCATATACGGTAGGGCACCAGCGTCGTGTTGCTCGCCTGGCTGAACTTGTGGGGCGGAGACTGGGTCTGTCAGACAGTCGTCTCCAGGGCCTCTATGTGGGTGCGATGCTTCATGACGTGGGTAAGCTCAGTCTGCCAAGCACGATACTGACGAAGCCAGGGAAGCTCTCTGTGCATGAGTGGAATCTCATGCGGTCACATCCGCGGCGCGGCTACGATATTCTCATGCACTCCAACCTTCCGTGGCCAATTGAAATTATGGCCCTCGACCATCACGAACGGCTTGACGGAACCGGCTATCCTGGTGGAAAGAGCGGTGAGGCGCTGAGCCTCGAGGTTCGGATTCTTGGCGTCTGTGATGTTATCGAGGCGATGAGTTCAGACAGACCGTATCGTCCTGCCAGGTCTCCTGGGGAAGTAATCAGCGAGATAATGGAGGGTGCTGGCAGCAAGTATGACCCCGAAGTGACACAGGCGGCGCTCGGCGTCATTTCCGACGGCCTGTTCTCTCTGAGCGAACCGGGTACAAAAGGATTGGGCGTGTGATTGTGTCAGGCTGTTGGTATCTGTGTGAAAGGAGCATGACGAGATGAGTGAAGACAAGATGGAGAAGAAAGATAAGCTTTCACGAGATGTGGAGTTGAAGCGTCGCATCTCCGAACTTGAAGCGCGGGCGAAGAGTCTTGAGGAAGAGGCTCGCGGCCTCCAGGAGCAGAAGGAATTTGCGATGACGCTCGTCACGGCTACGCCTCATCCGGTGGTTGTCGTCAATCCCGACCTCAGCGTGCGCTATGTGAATCCCGCCTTCGAACACTTCACCGGTTTCACATCCGGCGAGGTTCTTGGGATGGGCACACCGCGGCCCTGGTGGGATGAAGGCCACATCGATGAGACTGCGTCTATTATGAGGGCGGAAGTCTCCGGTCGCAAGAAGTCGGACATGGACGTGCCCATTCGTACAAAGCAGGGGGTGAGGCGATGGATTCAGATTTCTGTTACTCCGGTGTCCAAGGACGGAGAGGTGCTCTTTTCACTCATCAACTGGACCGATGTGACTGAACGCCGACTTGCCATGGAGACGGTGCGCCGGCAATCTGAAGACATCCTCGAGTTGTCCACCCCTGTTATGCAGGTCTGGAAGGGAGTGCTTGTTGCACCGCTCGTTGGCTCATTCGATAGTATGCGGGCTGAACTATTCACCGAACGGGTGCTCCAGGAAATCACCGATACCTCGTCAGACATGGTTCTTGTGGACATTACCGGTGTACCGGCAGTTGACACGCAGACGGCGCAACATCTGATTGACACGATGACCGCTGCGAAGCTTCTGGGTACAGAGGTGGTACTGACGGGTGTGCGCCCTGCGATTGCCCAGACGCTGGTGCACCTGGGAATTGACCTGTCCGGCATCGTTACGCGCTCTTCACTCGCCGCAGGACTGCAGTACGCGCTGGGCAAGATGGGGCAGTTCCGCAAGTGATGTTCGCTGCAAGGAATGAGGAAAGAAGAGGGATAGCATGAGTCGAGAGCAGAGTCTGGAAGGTGGTGCCGATCGGAGCGTGGAAGAACTCCGACAGAAGCTGTCTGAGATGCAGGATGATCTAGAGTACAGAAGAGAGACTGCCGAACGGGCTGTTGGTGAAAGAGACCTCATCAGGCAGTACATCGACCTTGCAGGAGTCCTCTTCGTAGTCATCGGCGCGGATGAGACTGTGAGGATGGTGAACCGGAAGACGAGCGAAGTGCTTGGTGTGGCTGAAGAGGAGATTGTTGGCTGCAACTGGTTCGATACGTTCCTCCCGGCGAGAATCAGGCCGGAGGTGCACGCAATCTTCACACAGTTGATGAGCGGCGCACTTGAGCCTGTGGAGTTCGCCGACGGTGTTGTGGTCACCAGGGAAGGTAAGGAACGGACCATTGCCTGGCACAACTCGATTCTCCGCGATGGCGATGGCAATCCGGTGGGTGCGCTGAGTGCAGGGGAGGACGTTACCGACCGGCATCAGATGGAGCAGAAGATAGCCCGTGATGTCGAGACCATCAGGCGCCAGGCTGAGGACATTCTGCAGATGTCCACTCCTGTGTTGCAGATATGGGAAGGTGTGCTTGTTGCACCACTCGTTGGCACTCTGGACAGCGAACGAACACAACAGTTCGTAGAACATCTGCTGGAGCAGGTAGTGAACAGTAAGTCCCCGACGGTGCTCCTGGATATCACGGGGGTTCCCTCGGTAGATACGCAGACGGCACAACACATCATCGACACCATAAGCGCGGTGCGCCTGCTCGGCGCGCAGGTCATACTTACGGGCGTTCGGCCTGCCATCGCCCAGACGCTGGTGCATCTGGGCATAGACCTTTCCGATGTGGCAACGAAGAACTGTGTTGCTGCGGGGTTGCGCATGGTGTTCGAGTCGGCAGGCGTAGTTGCTGCGCACGAATGAGACGCGGACTACGATAGCAGAGAGAGGAGGGCCAATAGATGCCGAAAGAGTCGGGGCAGAAAGAACCGCGAGGCTCTCAGCTGAGCGCGAAAGCGCATGCTGTGTACGGCGACGAAGAGAAGTACCGGTTGTTGTTCGATTTCTCTCTGGACGCCATCTATATCAATGATGCCGATGGTTCCAATCTGGAGGTCAACCAGGCCTGGCTGGACCTCCTGGGCTACACGCGTGAAGAACTCAAGACGTTCAATGCCGCTGGACTGTACGCCGATCCGTCTGCGAGGCAGGACTTTCTAACGAGGCTCCTGGCTGATGGCTACGTGCGCGATGAGGTGGTGCTCAAGAAGAAGGATGGCGCAATCGTGTGCTGCGAGCGTTCTTCTGTCTGCCATAAGGATGCTGACGGCCAGCCGCTGGCTTTCCAGGGCATCCTCCGCGACGTGACAGAGCAGAGGCGCATGCAGAGTGAGATTCGGGAACGACAGAAGGAGATGGAATGCCTTCTCGGTGTTGCTGCAGCCGCAGAGACAGCATCGAAGAGCCTCGATGATTTCCTCAGAAAGGTTGTCGAGGTGCTACCGTCGGGATATCAGTACGTGGCAGATGCGGCCGCTCGAATCATAATCGAAGGTGAAGAGGTGAGCTCGGACCGTTACAGGTCTTCCGAGTGGTCTCAGACGGCGCCAATCCGGGTTGATGGCCTTGATATCGGACTTGTGGAGGTCGTCTATCTTGACGCGCATCCCGCGGCCCATGAAGGGCAGTTCCTGCATGAAGAACGGCAACTCATCGAAGCAGTTGCCGCCCGCGTAGGAAGGGTCGTGCAGCGAGTTCGAAATGAGAAGGCGCTCATTGAACATCGCAATCACCTCGAGGATATGGTTGCGGCGCGGACGGCAGAGCTTGAGCGGCAAACCGAGACGGTGCGACGCCAGGCCGAGGAGATTCTCGAGGTATCAACTCCTGTCATGCGGCTCGCGGAAGGAGTGCTTGTTGCGCCTCTGATTGGCACGCTCGACAGCGTTCGTACGCAACAGTTTATGGACAAGCTGCTCCATGGCATCGTGGACATGAGCGCCTCTGTGGTACTTGTGGACATTACAGGAGTGCCATCGATAGACACAGGTACCGCACAGCACCTTATCGACACCATCACAGCCGTCCGGCTGCTCGGGGCGCAAGTTGTCCTGACAGGTGTTCGGCCTGCAATCGCGCAGACGCTCGTGCACCTTGGCGTGGACCTCTCAAGTGTCAGTACACGGTCATCGCTGTCATCGGGATTGACACTTGCGTTGAATCTGAAAGGACGCACTCCACCAACCGGTGGTAGCAAGAAACGGGAGGACTAATGCGGAGCGATAGAGTCTCAGTTGTACGGGTGCGGAACACACTCCTGGTGACGGTTCCTGCCGACCCTGACGATCAGACAATTACCGAGTTACAGGAAGACGTGCTCAATGCAATGCAGAAGTGGGACTCGAAAGGGTTGGTGATAGACATCTCTACGGTGGACACGCTTGATTCCTTCTTTGCGCGAACTATCGCGGAAACATCCCAGATGGTTGAACTGATGGGCGGGTCGACGGTAATCGTGGGGATGCGGCCCAGTGTCGCCATCACCGCGGTCCAGTTGGGCCTTACCTTGGGGCGCGTGATGACCGCTCTAGATGTGGACCGTGCGTTCGACATTCTAGACAGTATGGCTGCGGACGCTGGAGAGGTATGGACTTCCTGAGCGAACAGAGCTTGGGTGTGGAGAGCGAGGGAGACATCGTCCTGGTCCGAAGGACCATCAGGGATGTGTCAACATCCATGGGCTTTGGCATGACCGATGTGACGCGAATCGTCACAGCGGCATCAGAGCTTGCAAGGAACATCGTCCTGTATGCCGTGAAGGGAGCCGTGACGTATCGGCGACTGGTGTTGGATGGCAGAGAGGGACTTGAAATCGTCTTCACGGATGACGGACCTGGCATTGCGGATATAGAGCGTGCCATGAGTGTTGGGTACACGAGTGGGGGAGGACTGGGACTTGGATTGCCCGGCGCGAAACGACTGATGGATGAGATAGACGTACGTTCGTCCGAAGGTCATGGGACCTGTATCACTGTGCGCAAGTGGTTCAGGAGGCACTGAACTGGCCGAGGTATCTGAATTAGCGATTGAAGTCTCCTCTTCGTCCGACGTAGGTGAAGTTCGCCGGAGGACACGTGACTACGTGCGGAACCTCGGGTTTGATGACTCCGAGTGCGAGGCGATTGTCCTTGTGGTGAGCGAACTCGGCACGAATATTGCGAAATATGCGGGCATCGGCGACGTCATAGCTCGTGAAATCGCAACCGAAACACGTCGAGGGGTCGAAATCGAAGCTGTGGATTCCGGTCCAGGCATCGCAGATGCCGAACGTGCATTTGATGATGGCTACTCTACATCCGGCTCCCTCGGATATGGGCTGGGCACGGTCTCGCGGCTTATGGATGATGTCTCCATCTCGAGTGTGGGAGAAGGGGGCACGCGAGTTGTGGCGAGGCGGTGGCTGCATGCCAGGTCTCTGCCTGCGGTGAGGTGCAGCCTCGATGTTGGTGCGGCGTCACGGCCGCATCCGCGGATGCTCGGCATCAATGGTGACGCGTTCGTCATCTGTCGCCGTGAATCATTCATGCTTGTCGGTGTGATTGATGGTCTCGGCCACGGGCAGTTCGCACAGCGTGCATCGCAAACGGCGAGGCGTCATATCGAGGGGCATTGCGAGAGTTCGCTTGACGATGTGTTCAGAGGTTGTGGTCGGGCATGCCGTCCCACTCGTGGAGTGAACATGGCGCTCGCCAGAGTCGATTGCGAGCACAATACTCTGCAACTCGCATCCATCGGCAACGTGGAGGTGAAGGCTCACGGACTACCTCAAGGCATGCGGTACTTGGTAAGGCGCGGCATCGTTGGCCTCAATGCCCCTGTCGTTCAAGTGACTGAGCAGCCGTGGAGTGAGGATTCTGTGTTATTGATGGCTTCCGACGGCATTACGATGCGCTGGAGCTGGGACGACCTGCCGGAACTCAGAGGCATGGCAGCAACAAATATGGCGGCAGTCATTCTGCGTAAGTTCGCACGTGCCGAGGATGACGCCACAGTACTCGTGTTGCGGGGAGCTTCTCAATGACCGGAGGCAGTGTTGATTTCGCTCTCGAAGAGCTTCAGTCTCAGATTCGAGCCCTGCAACAGGAGTTGGATGAGACCAACAAGGGCACGATTGCCCTCAGCCTCGAACTGGAAGAGAGCCGCGAAAAACTGGCACGGCAGGCAGATGAATTGCTCCGCGCGAATGCCGAACTGGAGAGCGCAAATGCCGAGCTCAATGCGTTTTCCTACTCTGTTTCACACGACCTCAGGGCGCCCCTTCGAGCCGTGCTCGGGTTCAGTAATGTTCTCCACGAGGACTATGGAGACATCCTTGGTGCATATGGTGGTGAACTTCTTGACCGTATTCGGCAAGCAGCGACCCGTATGTCTGACTTGATTATCGACCTTCTGCGGCTCTCAAGAACCACGACGGCAGACATGCGTATTTCGCTGGTGGATCTATCGCAGATTGCGAATGGCGTGGTGGCCGAACTTCAGGGACTTGAACCTGAGAGGTCAGTGCAGGTTGAGGTGCAATCTGGATTGATGTGTGAAGCTGACCTGCACCTTATCCGAATCGTCCTTGAGAACCTCATCGGCAACGCGTGGAAGTTCACCTCAGGGAATGATACTCCTTACATCGAAGTGTCTGCTGAGTCTGGTAGTGACGCCTGCGTATACTGTGTGAAAGACAACGGCGCTGGATTCGATATGGACTATGCATCGAAGCTGTTCGGTCCGTTTCAGCGGTTGCACACGGAGGAGGAGTATCCCGGTACGGGGATCGGACTGGCGACGGTGCGTGCCATCGTTCGCCGCCACGGTGGAGAGGTCTGGGCACATGGAGAGATTGGCAAAGGCGCAGCCTTCTATTTCACACTGTCTCCATCTGGTTCCGTTGAGGCACCCCGGAATGATTGATGGCTTCGTGTCTGGCTGGGCCATTCCGGTCGTGCAACATTCATTTTCTTGAAGGCAGGGCTCTGAACATACAGTGCGAGAGTTTGATTGTATTACCCTGGTATCCTC
This sequence comes from Dehalococcoidia bacterium, assembly GCA_016930935.1. GTDB lineage: Bacteria > Chloroflexota > Dehalococcoidia > GIF9 > AB-539-J10 > SKVJ01. The sequence continues at coordinate 32,673 of JAFGFT010000043.1, forward strand.
ATTACATGTATCGGACATACTTTCGAGAAGTCGGCGGGTCCTGCCTTGAGGATTCCCACTGAATGGTTATGGACTGGCTACAGGGATGCCACCCGGCTGGAGGTGATGGACCGTGTCTGACAATCTGAGACTACTGATGGTCGAGGACGATGAGAATGATGCCGCGTTTCTACTGCGGCATCTGCGCAAGGCGGGTTTTGAGACTGAAAGCCTGAGGGTACAGACACGGGAGGCGATGCGGGATGCATTGCTGACCGGGCGATGGGATATTGTGGTCAGCGACTACAAGATGCCACGATTCAGTGGTCCGGAAGCGCTGCGCACGTTGCGGGAATCGGGCGTTGACATTCCCATCCTCATCGTGTCAGGCGCTGTGGGGGAGGAAGCGGCTGTTGAGTGCATGCGCCTTGGCGCTGCGGACTTCATGATGAAGGACCGTCTGTCTCGCCTGGGTCCTGCGATACGACGGGAGCTTGTGGACGCGGAGAGCCGCCGTGCACGGAAGAAGGCTGAGCGTCACCTGCTGAGAAGCGAGGCAAGTGCACGCAGGATTATTGAGAGTAGTGGTGACGGGATGCTTGTGCTGGACGCGCAGAGCGATATCCGTTTCGCCAATCCTGAAGCGGCCATCATGCTGGGCAAGTCCGTTGACGAGCTCGTCGGTGGTCGCTTTGGAGTTCCCCTGTCATTCGGAGTAGGCATTGAACTGGATGTCAATATCCTGTCGGGAAAACCTGGAACCGTGGAGATGAAAGTCACGGAGGTGGAATGGGAAGGGGAAGATTCCTATCTTGTCACCATGCACGACGTGACGCAGAGGAAGCGAACGGAAGAGGAACTCCGCGCATCATATGTGAACCTGGCTGATACCCTGTCACGTGCCCTCGCGTCACGCGACCCTTACACCTCGGGGCACCAGCATCGGGTGGCAGACCTGGTGAGCACGGTTGGCCGGAACCTGGGGTTGCCTGAGGAGCAACTCTGGGAGTTGCGTCTTGGTGCTCTGCTGCACGACGTGGGCAAAGTGGCCATTCCTGAGGTCATACTCAACAAGCCGGGGGTGCTCACAGTCGAGGAGCTTGCACTGGCGCGTACCCATGCCGAAGAGGGATACGCTATCCTGGCGGAGGCTCTTCTTCCGAAGTCAGTCGCCCTCATGGCGTTGCACCATCACGAGAGAATGGATGGTTCCGGGTACCCGCAGGGGTTGAGTGGGGATGCACTGAGCGAACTGGACCGCATCATCATTGTCTGCAATGTGGCTGAGGCGATGAGTTCATTCCGTCCCTACCGTCGCGGCGCGCGCGTGGAGGGCGTAGTAAAGGAACTGACCGCGGGTCGCGGCGTGAAGTATGAAGCTGATGTGGTGGACAGTGTTGTTCACGTTCTCGCGAAGGGCGAGTTCATCCTGAGGGGATAGACGGCACTCTCCGACGTGACATGCGGGGACACCGTATTCATTTCAGCTTCGAAATGAGTCATGGTTTGGGTTCACCCCGTGCCGCGGGAACTGATCGTGCAGACAGTCACCTATGGAAATGAGTATGGTGTCCCCTCATTTTCCAACATCTTCAAGCCTGGCTGGTTCAGCCTCGGTCTTGATGTTCTGTCCGAAGGGGCGTTCAATCGTACCGTTGCGGAGGAGCGTCCGGACCCTGGTGTCCTGTTCAGAAAGGGCTGGCAACCCTCCGTCGCTGCAATGCCTCAAGTCCTGCCATAAGTTCAGACTCTTTCCACTGGAGTATGTGCAGCAGCGTTTGCTCGTCATACTTCGTCCCATCATGAACGGATGCCTGCAGGGACACGTTCCAGAAGAGTCGGGCTTCCTCGTAGTAGGGCAATTGCGTCCTGCGCATCACCTCAACGAAACCTTGCTCGTCCTCTGCATCGACCCAGCCGCTTGCAACCATGTCGTGGAGAAGACCGAGCATGTTTGCGAGATGCGTGTGTCCGGTATGGGGGTTCAGTGCAACCTGTGCCGGAGTCTTCCACATCGTCGCCAGTTCGATACTACGGTAGGTGCACTCCGGTGACTGGTGGACAATCCGATGTCCGGATACCCTCTGTGTCCGTTGTTCTACGTTCCATTCAATACAGCCGTCAGCCGGCCCATCTATAATCCCGCCACACGAGTCGCAACACCATTGTTGTAGAGGTTTCAGCATGCCGTAATCCTTTCTATACCTGCTGTTGATGGTGGTGAGCCAAGGCTCCCAAGTAGTGTAGCTGCTGTGCGTCACAGCCAACAGGGTTCCAGTGGGGACAATGGTGATGGGTTGTGTCAGACGATGGTCATGGGTGCGTGGTGTGCACAAGACGTGCCCCGGAGAGTGCGTCCGGAATTCGCGTGCAATTGGCATTCCATCAGCGTAGGAGTGGTGTGGGGTTGGTGCTGGATGTGAGGAGCATGTGCAAAAGAGCCCGTGCGCTCGTTCTGAGAATCCGGCGGGCCTCTCGGCTACAAACCGATACTCACTGGAACGCTGAGCATCTCATCCATTAGAAAGAGCCATGTGATGCCGCTGTACATGAGACCAAGCAGGATGAGTGTGCCAATGACGGCGGAAGCGATGGCGGTTCCCCTCTCAGCCTGTTCTCCTCTCGTTGCCGTAATTGCTCCGGCATAGATGGCGAGTACTGCGAATGCAACTGAACCGAACCAGATGTATTCAGGGAGCCAGTAGCTGATATCGATGAGCAAGTTTGCGGCGAGGTGCCCGACAAATCCGGCGGTGGCAAGTATGGCGAACAACTTGTGGTATCGCATGTCCTACCCTGGTTTGAGAGTCGACTCCTGTCCGGTGGTGTTGGACAAGGTGCTACATGTCTCCGAAGCCTTTGACGGACTTGTTCATCCGTTCGTTTGCCTTATCCTGGAGAGCATCTACAATCGCGAAGTACAACTCTGCCGCCCTGTCTGCCGCCTGCTGCGGGTCATCGGGCAGTTGCTGTCCTGACAGAACGGCTCCTGCGAGATGCAATGCTGTCTCGTTTACGTTGTATGCCATGATGTCTCCCCCGCCCGCATGTGGGCGGGAGATACTGCCACATCAGTACCTGCCTCGTCAACAGGACAGGCCAGTATACCTGTGGAATGCATGTGCTACCGTGTTCGTGATGGTCAGGGCTGCTTCATGGATGGCAGGCTCACCCGTACATCCTCCGGTGACTTTCGCAGGTCTACCATCTGCCGGACAATCGTCCAGTACATCGATGCCACCTGTCCTGCTGCAATATCACCGTCCTCATCCAGTGCAAGGTGTGGAATCATTGCTGCCGTCAGCCTGCCTGCAGTCTGTAGAGTGTCGCTGTCCATCATGCATCCTCCTGTGTCACAGTCTGTGGATGCTCGCACTGATGGCGCGCGTTGTCAATTGTCCTTTGCCCTGTGGTGCGGTGAAACGGGGACCGATTTGACCATGCCCCCTCCACAAAGCTACAGTGAGGGTTCATGCCCCTGTTCCATAGCATCTTCTTCCCGGAGGTTGAATCGTGAAACCAGTATTCGGCGTTATCGCCGTGTGCGCAATGCTGCTAGTGTCGCTGACCACCGTCGCGTGCAATGAGAGTTCCGCGCAGGTTGAACCGACTGATGAAGTCGAGGTCTCGGCCGCGCCGAAGGATTCTGAAGAGGTGGACTCTTCTGTCGAACCTGAAGTGGATGAGACGCATTCACCTGAAGCGACGGACGAGTCAGAGGACTCGGAAGACGCCGCCTCCGAGACTTCTTCTGAGGCTGACACTGCCGTTGAAATCGAGCCGGTTGCTGAACCTGAGGCACCCGACGATTCCGGACCGGAATTGATTCCGGCTACTGAACTGGAACATGCCTACACGACGTCCGTCATAGACTACGTGTCTGCCATAGGCGAAAGCGTCAACGTAGCCGGGTCGCTCTTCTCCGAGCCTCAGTATGACGATGATAGCTGGAATACTCTGATATCCGCATACCTCTCCCAGATCGAAGGGTCTCCCGAAGCGTTCAAGGAAGTTGACCCGCCACCGTCTCTCGAGGATTTCTCAGATGCAGCCCTGTCTCTGTTGGAGCATTGCTCCACGTTTGCCACACTCATGATTGAGGCTGTTGAAGACGAAGAGACTGAGGTTCCCGAGGATGCGGTTGAAGCGCTCAAGCAGGCTGATTTGTCACTGGCGGATATGGGCACCGCGCTCAATGCGTTCCTGGAATTGCACCCGATGATGCTGGACTGAGCGTATCCGACCTGATGGCTGCGGCACTTTCATGCCGTTGTCGTACGTGTCTGTTGCATCGCGGTTGCAGTGTCGGTTGGACTTGACCGCCTACCCGTCCCGAAGCTAGAGTGGAGGCGTATGCTCCATCGCCGCAACATTCTCTTCCCGGAGGTTGAACTGTGAAAATCATGTTTGGCATGACTGCCGTCATCGTAGTCCTTCTCGCCATGATAGCCGGTATCGGTCATATCGATGGTCTGGTTCTTGGTGAGCCATCGGATGAGGCGGCCATCGCCGAAACGTCAGTCGAGAGAGTGAACGGGCAGGCCACGGGGGAGGAAGAGGCATATCTGAATTTCGTCATCGGCTATGTTGTGGGAGTGGGAAACGGAGTGAACCAGGTTGGCGCCCTGCTGGCACAGGCGACGGCGGATGATGCGTCGTGGCACCTCGAGATGGCCATGCTTCTGTCCAAGATAGTCGCATCCAGGGACTCCATCACAGACGTGGTGCCTCCGCCGGCGCTCCAGGAGTTCCACTCGGCCTGTGTGCAGGTGATTGGTCATTGTGCAACGTTCGCGGAATTGATGGGCGAGTCTATCGACGCGGGTGAGTTTACTGTGTCTGAAGAGGCGAATGCGGAACTGGTGCAGGCCGACCTCATCTTCACGGATGTGGATCGGCTGTTGACAACATTCCTGCAGGAGCACCCGTTGCCACAACGGGAGTAGCCCTTCCCCAAGCCCTGCCTCCTGTGATTGGACTGGAGGTGCTACCCTCGCAGGGGACGTGGGGGACACGTTCCCGATAGGACGAGCTTCATGTATTCGGCACAGGGTTTGCTGAACGTGCCCAAGTTGTATTGGCCCTCCATGATAGTCGCGTAGAACCCAGGCATCACGCAGCCAGTCGCCAGTATCATCCGGCAAATCGAGACGTGGCCTGTCAGCATCTGGACGGCGTAGAGTGCGGCTTCCTCGATGGGGAAGAACCCCTGTGCGGTCGCAACGCCGATGTACGCCCAATGTTAAGGCAGCGATTGTGTCAGTGCGGGAAATCGAAGGGCCAGTTCGAAGATGGGACCCTGCGCAAGAAACCCGAGCGCGTGTCCACTGCCCCGTACTGCCAGTAGCTTCTGCCATGGTGCAACGTCGACACCCCCCGGAATCCGTATCAACCGGCTGTCCTGGAATCGTTCTGTGCAAAGACTGCGTCCGGTGAGAATCTCGGGAATTCGCTCCTTCGGGGCTATGCCGAAGCCCCCTGATGTAATGCTTCCTTTCAGAAAGATAGCGTCCTGTCCGGCCTCAAATCCGTACTCACTCCACGCTTCCTGCGGTATCCTGATGCGCCGGTCTGCGCCGACTATCACCCATCCGAACACCCACTTGCCGCCCTTCTCAAGCTGTGGCACGTCTAGTCCTCTTTCTTACCCGGGAAGTCCACGTAGCGGGGCGTTCGTGTGCAGTACTCCACGTACTCACTGCCGTAGGTTCTCTTGAGATGCACTTCCTCGGTCCGCACCATCAACTCTGCAAGGACGGCGTAGATGATGAGCCATATCACGCCTGACCATGAGGGCCAGAGAAGGGCGTATCCGACGACCACGAAGCCATAGAAC
>JAFGFT010000044.1 GCA_016930935.1 Dehalococcoidia bacterium
CTGAACGTCGATTCGGGAGAGGTGGTGGTGATTCTGGGCCCGTCAGGCTCGGGGAAATCGACGCTGCTCCGGTGCATCAACCATCTGGAAGTGCATGATTCCGGACGTGTCATCGTGGATGGGATTGCACTCAAGAGTGCCGGCGATATCAACGCCGTTCGACGAGAAGTGGGCATGGTGTTCCAGTCCTTCAACCTATTTGGACACCTCACCGTCATGGAGAATCTGACTCTGGCCCAGCGCGTAGTGCGAAACAGGCAGGCCAGCAAATCGAAGGAGACGGCACTGACGTTGCTCGCCAAGGTTGGCATTACCGACAAGGCGGACAGCTATCCTCACCAGCTTTCGGGCGGGCAACAGCAACGTGTGGCGATTGCGCGGGCGCTGGCCATGAATCCCAAGATAATGCTCTTTGACGAGCCGACAAGTGCGCTTGACCCAGAGATGATTAAGGAAGTGCTGGATGTCATGCTCGCACTGGCCCACGAAGGCATGACCATGGTGGTGGTCTCTCACGAGATGGGATTCGCGCGCGCTGCGGCCAGTCGCGCCATCTTCATGGATGAAGGGCAGATTGTCGAGGCGGGACCACCGGACAAACTCTTCTCAGCCCCTGAGAAAGAGAGAACCAAGTTGTTCCTTTCCAAGGTACTGCAGGTCTAGGATACTGTCGCTCCCTCAATCGTACCTGTTCTGACCTCGTATTCTTTGTTGCCCTGCACGCATGGACTGCACATTCTGTCGCATCGCTCGTGCAGGGAGATGAGCGCGCACAGTCACGTTATGGCAGCGTCCGGGTTGAGGATGTTGTTCGGGTCGAACAGGTGCTTGATGCCGCGCATAAGGTGCTTCGAGGTCTCATCCGTGTAGCGGTCGAAGTACACGCGGCGCGAACGTCCGACTCCGTGCTCTGCGGTCACTATGCCGCCAAGCCGGGTGCCTTCCTCGTAGATGGCGTCTTTGACGGTCCACAGGAGACCGCGTTCCTGAAGGTCCATCATGAGGTGCGGATGGAGATTGCCGTCCGCGGCGTGTCCGTAATTGGGAATCCGGCTTCCGTATTGCGTGGCGATACGCTCGACGGCGTCCAGGAAATCGGCCACCCGCGCAGGAGGCACCGCGAGGTCCAGCGACTCTGCGAGTTGGGGCATGAGCACACCGTACAGTTCGTTGCGCATCTTGAGGATGTTGTCCTGCTCCTGCTTCGTCTCGGCAAAGAGTGTGTCCACGGCTCCGTTCGCATCGCACACCTCGGCGATGCGTTCGCATTGCTGATAGACCTCATCTTCGCTTCCGCCGTCCACTGTGAAGATGAGGTGCGCGTTTCCCGACTTCGCAGGCCACGTGAGGCCAAGGTGCGTTGCCGAAATCTCAATGATGTCTCTCTCAACGTATTCAATCGCGAGGGGTATGATGCCTGCCTGCAGAACCAGGGGTACGGCGGCAACTGCAGTGTGACGCTCGTCAAACGATACGAGGAGTACGGCAGTTACGGCGGGCTTAGGGTATAGCCGGAACACCGCCTTTGTAATGATGCCGAGAATGCCCTCGCTGCCAATCATCAGATGCATCAAGTCCAGTCCTGTGTTGTTCTTCAGCAGCTTGCCGCCCATGGAGACAATCTCTCCGGTGGGCAGCACCACCTCCAACCCCTTCACGTAGTTGCGCACGATGCCGTACTTCACTGCCCTGGAGCCGCCCGCGTTGCACGCGATAACGCCTCCCACCTGTGCACCTTCATCACCGGGGTGTGGGGGAAAGAGCAGCCCTGCGGCCTCTGCATCGTGGAGCAGTGTCTCCATCGTGACGCCGGACTCTGCCACTATCATGAGGTTCTCCAGGTCTATTTCCTCGATGGTGTCGAGGCGTTCGAGCGAGAGCACGATACCGTCCTTCGTGGGAATCGGACCACCGACGGTGCTGGTTCCGCCACCCCTCGGGTATACCGGCGTGAGAGTGCGGTTGGCAAGCTTCAGGATTGCGGAAATCTGTCCTGCGTTGGCTGGCTTCACCACTATGACGTTGTCTGCCGCCACAGGTTTGACGCCCTGGGGTGTCTCGTCAAGAAGGTATTGCTGCATCAGGTCACGGCGCGTGACCACGAAGTCGTTGCCAGCGATGGTCTGAAGCTCAGTCACCAGGTCCACAGGTGCCTCCTTCGAGTAGTGGCACCGCCCTTCATCGGACGGCGTGCTGCGAGGGCGCGTCCGGAAGGGGCAGTCTTCCGGCATTGTGTCACTCTGTGCTTGCCGGTTCAAGAAGACAGGGGCTTTCGTACGGGCCGCATTGTTCGAATGGTCCAGCCTTCTAAGTCATTGCCCTTATCGCCTTTCGTTCTCCTATCGGCTGTACTACAATCGGGAAGAGGAAAGCTGGACGCAGCCCACCGCTCACAGTGGCGGAAGGAGACAGAAGCTATGGAAATCACTATTGTGAATCTATTTCTGGCTACCGCCGTTGTACTTCTGGGCATACGGGCGTGGGCCAGGAGCAGGTCAGAAGCTGCGTTGTTCGTGAGCATCGCCTTCGGACTCTTTGCATTGGCACATCTTCTTACTCTGCTCGGACTGGCAGGGACACTGGGCAGCATTCTGATAGCGTTGAGAATACTCGGCTATCTGTCGGCCGCACTTGCCGTCTACAGAATTGGAGCACAGAGCTAGACCTCTCCCCGTTCTGTCCGGCACGCCGTGCTGGAACTGTGTTCAATCCTGTTGTGGATTATGAGAGAACACCCATGTTCTCGAAACGCCCTCGTGATTACGTCCGCGACTTATGCACGGGCATGGTGAGGTTGGCGTCGGTGTGTTGCCTGATGAATTGCGGCACACTCACCGCCGAGATGGTCTCTCCGACCAGGTCCAGGGGGAGGTCCTCAATCGTGCGGAAGCGAACACAAGTCCTGCCCATGTCCATGCGCTTGCCGGTAGCTCGATATCTCCTTCGAAACGCTTCTCTGGCCGCATCATCCTTGTAGAGGGTTGTCAGGTACAAAGCCATATGATTCTTCTGTGAAGCGAGGGCGGCATACATCAGCGGTCTCTTGTTGTACGTATGTGGATAGACCGAAAGAGGCACCTGGTAGGTAATCATGCCCCAGTTCATCATCTCTTCGTAAATGGCAGGAAGATTTGCGAGAATCACTTTCCGGACTGCACTTATGGCATGTCTCCGTTCTTCCGGCAATTCACCGAGATACTGTTCGACAGTTGCGGCGTCGGACCGCATGCCTCACCCACCTCAATCATCGTTGCTGGAACTGGTGACGTACTACTGCATCTTCTCCCGCAGGTCCTCTCTGGGGGGTGTGAACACATCGAGGACTCTCGCGCCGTTTGGCCCCATATAGGCTCCGTGCTCTTCATCAGGTGCGAATATGAGGACATCGCCTTCCTTGACTGCGAACCGCTTTCCTTCCACAACGAACTCAGCGTCGCCTTTGAGCAGTATCGTTATCTGCTCTATGTCCTTGTGTCGATGAGGGTCTGCATAGCTATTGGCAGGCATATCCACGTAGCTGAGCATTATTCTCTCGCCGCAGAGGATGTTGGCCGAACCGTGGCTACCAAGGTCAACGTCTGCACCGCGGCCGACATGGCTGATTCTTCTCTTGAAATCCTCTGGCGTCGCGTAGGGTTCTGTGCGTTCCATCAGTACCTCCTTCAGCACTGGCATGAGTGCTGGCGCGTAGTATACAGCACGTCGTGGAACCCATTCCCCATTTGCCAGGAAAAGGGGGGTCAGTCGCTATTGGACTGAAGACGGCGCTGTCTACTACGACTGTCTCGTGCTGCTAGTCGTCTGAGGAGTACTCCACGGTCAACGTAGGAAGGTTGTCACGTTCCCAGTGCAGCATGTCCCTCACGCCATCGAAGTCCGATTCGCCGTCCGAAAACTGCAGGCGGAACTGGAACCTGTTTTCACCGACCTCATCCAGCAGCGCGTCCCTGAAGCCTGTTTGGGCCATCGGCATGTCCAGTGCGTCAAGGTCGCACCATTCCCCGATAGGGTCGGTCGCGTCCTTCGTGAAGTATTCGCCGTCGAGCCTGTCGTACTCATGTACATATGCGCGCAGACAGCCGAGTTCCGGGAAGGGAGGGCCGTAGGGAAGGTCATAGGCGGACAGATCGAGGGTGACTCTTAGTATGGTTGCATCATCGGGTATGTCCGAGATGTCGAAGGTAAAGAATCCCTGGATACCCCTGTCGGAGTCGTCGTCACCCACGTACATGCCTATCGTTCTTTCAACTCCGCTGCTGCGGATATAGCCGCTCATCTCGTCTTCCGGCGTGAGGGTCACAGTCTGCCCTGTCTGCTGCACCGTGGTGCCCACGGTGACAGTCGTGTTCAGAGCCACGGTGGAACCGCCCACTGTTGCCGTCAGGATGTAGGTGGTCGTCTCATCCGGCGTTACTGATGTCGAGCCGCTTGCCGACACCGTTCCGATGCCCTCATTGATACTGATTGACGTTGCGTCCGGTATGGACCATGAGAGGGTGGCGCTTTCGCCAGCCTCGATAGTCGATGGAGACACGGTGAAGACTGGTATTACTGTGATGGAGGTATCCCCGGGCAGCACCTTTACGGAACCCTGCACTTTGTCAGACCACGCACCCGTGTTGTCCTGTACCATGAAGTCGATGACGTGGACGCCCACTGAGAGCGAGTCCGTCTCAAAAGTAGGCAACTGGCTCAGCACGCCATCCAGGTCGGAGCGCCAGCGGTATCCTGCTATCGTTCCATCCGTGTCGGTTCCCTCGCCGACGAATGTGACCGTCTCACCTGCAGTCGTCTCTGTCGGCGAAACGGAGGCGATGTACGCTTCAGGGGGTTCGTTTGTTTGAGGGGAACAAGAGAGGCTCCCTGCCAGAATCAGCAGCGCACACACAATGGGCAGAGCCCTGTTCATTTCTTTCACCTCCCATCCGTGGTTGGGTCCTCGCTCTGTTCGCAGCATAGCGCTCCAGCCTTCATACTGCAACGTGCGGTGGGATTCGTTGCTAGGCCCTTCAGGCCCGAAAATACTGTTTGCCGGACCTGACATTCCTGTCAGTCATGCGTTCTAATGGCTAGTGCAAGAGATTAGCAGGTCGGGATCCCTGCCCTGGACAAGAACCTGGCCTGACAAGGAGAAATCGATGAAGAGACTGTTTGTGATATCCGTCGTTCTAACCCTGCTTCTGATTACCTTCGCATCGCCTGTGGCTGCTGCTGGAGGTAAGGTGAGAGGAGAAAGCGGAGCGGGTGACGTGAATCAGGTCCAGGTAATGGACCCCCCGCCCTTTCAGCCCTAGCCCCATTGTCTGACAGCAGGTTCTGCCCCGTGGTCAATGCCGGTACTCACCGGGTTGTCACGGGGCGTTTGTGTGTCATTCGGGGGGCTTCGCCCGTATCGTAGTGAACCGCACAGGGTTGTCTCGCCGGACGGAGACGCAGGCTCCTACGCCTGCCCGAGGGTTCTGGTGGTGACGAGGTATTTGTAGTGGAGGGACATGTCTCTCACGTAACGTTGTGAACTGCACAGGGTTGTGTCGCCCGACACGGAAGTAGTCATCCAGTCTGCTCTACTGCACAGGGGTACTTCATCCACTTCTATCGTCCTTATGGATTGGGTATGGTGTCTGCGAATTCTCAATGATATAGTCGAATAGGATAGTCGATTAGGCGCATCGTCGACGGAGCAGGGCCAGCTGACTTAGTTGTCGGAGCTACCAACTCAGGTTGGTGGCCCTATGGGAAGGTGCCGGAGAATCCGCACGTTTCGGGACGGCGGCGATGAGCCGTCGCGTCCCTGGTGTTGTTTCGGTGACAGACGGAAAAAGGAGAAAGACATGATTGATTACTCTTTCGACCACGTACATCTCAGCAGCCCGGACCCTTTCGCAACGGCACAGTGGTTCGCCGACAACTTTGGTGCGGAAGTGATAAATCCGTGGACCGAACCGAATGGAGTCGGACATGTGATGGTCAACCTCAAGGGTACCTGGATCTTCGTCAAGGGTCGACTGGAAAAGCCAACCGTTGAGCCAAACAGCACTGAGGCATACGGACTGGAGCACATAGCCGTCCTCACGAACGACATCGACGCTGCGGCGACGGCACTGAAGGCCAACGGCGTCACGTTCGTGCTGGAGCCCAGTGGCACCCTGCTTCCGAACGTCCGGCACGCGTTCCTGCGTGGACCCGAGGGCATACTTATCGAACTCATCGACCGCAAGCCCGTCTAGGGTCGGTGGGGGTTCACATCCAATAGCTGAATCCGGGGGCACCATCCACCTTCACGGTCATCATGGAGTGAGTATGGTGTCCCCGCATTTCAACGACAGTTGAATGCGCTTCCACGTGTCGCGACCATTGCCGAGGAATCACGGCGAGAGACCAACTGCCGGTGATGGATCAAGCCCGTTTACAGCAGAGCCGCTTCGGGCTATCATGCAGGCGGACAGCTTCCAGTGAATTAGCCGCATGCTTATCATCAAGGGGCTCCTCGGTGGGTTGTTACAGCTTGCACTGTTTGGCGCGTTTCTCATCGTGCCCGCAGGGCTGATTCCCGGCGGCACATGGTATTGGGAGCGGGCGCTCATCTTCATCGTGGTCTACGGCATCATGGTGGAGGCCACCATCGTCACGTTCGCGGTGAAAGCGCCGACCAGCTTGAAGGCCAGGCTCGCAAAGCCGACTTCCAAGGGGCAGCCCCGTGCCGACCGTATCATCACGGCGATGCTAGGGCTGAGTCTTCTTGTATGGTGCGTCTTCATTCCGGTCGACGTCTTCCACCTGAAGCTGCTACCGACTCCCCAGTTCGCGGTCTCCATCGCCGGAGGAGTGCTGCTGCTGTTTGGCTACGCGATCGTCATGGCCGCCATCTACCAGAACTCGTACAAGGTGCCCGTAGTCGCGAATCTGACCGAACGCGGCCAAGCGGTCGTCGACACCGGGATATACGGGGTGGTGCGCCATCCGTTGTATGCCGGACTGGCACCCTTGTTCGCGGGCATCGCACTGTGGCTACAGAGCTACGCGGCATTGATGGCGATGTCAGTCCCGCTTCTGGTTCTGGTTGCACGCATCCTCGTAGAAGAGAAGTCCTTGCGGCAGACATTGCCAGGCTACACCAACTACATGAAGAGGGTGCGGTACAGGCTGGTGCCGTTCATCTGGTAGGCGCACAGGCTGGCTTCGAGTTCCGAGGGGACCAACCCCATGCTTCCCTTCACGTAAGAAATGAGTATGGTGTCCCCGCATTCTTCCCCTGGGTCCTGCGGCTTGCCTTTCCGCACTGCTGGCAGCTACAATTCGGTTCCTTCGCCATGGTATCTACCGCAGCTATTTCCTACGCAGTTCTGGGCATTACCCTCGGCTTTGCAGCTGGGATTCAACCGGGGCCTTTCCAGACGTTTCTGATTTCCCGAACGCTGCAGCACGGTTGGCGGCCCACCCTACCTGCTGCCGGGGCCCCGATACTGAGCGACGTCTTGCCTGTCTCACTCGCATTGCTGCTGCTGACCAGCGTGCCTCTCTGGGTTCAGAATACCCTGTATTTCGTGGGCGGTTTCTTCCTGCTCTTTCTGGCATATAGAGCCTTCGTAGCGTTCAGGGAGTACAACCTGGACCAGGCGGCCCTGCGGGAATCCGGGCGCAAGAGCCTGCTCAAGGCAGTTGCGGTGAACCTGGTCAATCCCAACCCGTACGTGTTCTGGAGTTTGGTGGCGGGACCGTTGCTGCTGAAAGGCTGGAGAGAGGCTGCGGTGAACGGGATAGCCATGGTGTCAGGTTTCTATGCCACCATTGTCCTGACGTCCGCAGTGATAGTCCTCTTGTCTGCAGGCGTCGGCATGTTGTTCCCAAAGGTGAACCGGATACTGATAGGCGTTTCAGTTGTCGCACTGGCACTGTTCGGCTTCTACCAGTTATGGCTGGGCGCTGCGTCTTTGTGGTCCTGATAGAGGCTCTTGTGGGGCGCGTCGCTGCGTTCCAGTGCCGGACATGAAGCACAACGAGTAGGTTGTTTCCAGAACTCATGCTACCCTGACCTTGCATCCGGGGTGCCTCATCCCCGGGAGCCGCCTGAAGACACTGCTTATGAGATTCAACAGAAGGTACTACAAGAACCCCGGAGAGTTTCTTCGCGACTTCTGGTTTCCCATCAGCAACCGGAAGAAGCTGAAGGAAGCTCGTGAGAAGGGTCTGGTATCGGTTGCATTTAGAGAGAGGCTGATGATGGCGGTCACTGCCGTGAATGGCTGCCGCTACTGTTCCTACTTCCACGCGAAGATGGCATTGAAGAGTGGCATCAGTCCTGATGAGATACGGGGGCTGCTGGCAGGAACGGTTGAGGACTGTCCGGAGGAAGAGGCTGTGGCCCTCATCTACGCCCAGCACTGGGCTGAATCTGATGCGCATCCCGACCCTGAAGCTGTCCAGAGACTGCAGCAGACGTACGGAGTTGAGAAGGCGGAAGCCATCCACTTGATGCTCCAGATGATTCGTGGTGGCAACCTGATGGGCAACTCCTGGGACTACTTCCTGCACCGCATCTCCTTCGGTAGGTGGGGTGGGGTTGACGCCACGGCGTAGTTGCTGTGCGCGCGCGCTGGAGACTCCCCTCGGTCTCAACAGACTCGTGGCACACTTACCCATAATCACGGAATCCGCACTCATTGACTCAGCAGCTCTCAGGACGGATGATAGAGGCAGCAGGTGAAATAATGAGAAGCTCTCTCGCAAGAGTCTTGAGCGTAGTGGGACTGCTGTCCCTGGTGCTGGTTGGCTGCCAGGGGGCTTCGGCCACTGAAGAGTCATTCCCTGTGCCGGAGAGGGCCGACGCGATAGCGAAGGTCAAACTGGCCGAAATCCTGAATGACGCAGATACTGCAGACCTCTATGCGTATTCCGCGGCGCTGGTGGGAGAC
>JAFGFT010000045.1 GCA_016930935.1 Dehalococcoidia bacterium
ATCGAAGTCAATGATGTCGGAACCAGGCAGGATGACCTTATCGTCATCGGTTGGTGTTGCCTGCTTCTCCCACTTCGAAGTACCGGGGTCAGCGCTAACGGACGGAGCAACGACCAGGGCGCCCAATATGAAGGACAGGGCAATGGTTACGTGCAGAGCACGTGAGAGCCATTTTCCTTTGGTCATTCTAATTCACTCCTAATTGAGTTCTATTCATTTTGTCCCCTGGAGAGAGTCTCAACTACCCTCGACTCAGGGTGCTTGCGTTCAATGTGGCACGAAGTATCCATTATTGAGGCCCGCCTCGTAATCGGGCCTACCCTTGTTGTCCGTGTCCGGGAGCGCCTGGAGTCTGTTCCAGATGTCCTTTTGTAGTGCACGGCATACGCCCGGGTCAGGCTTGCTGGTCTTCCCCTCTGCTTCCGTTCGTCGCACTTGCCCGCTCAGATATCCCAGAGTACATGGTGCAGAAAATGACAGTGGGAGTAGATGCAGACAAACGAGGAACGGTCCCGTTGGGACTGAGGCAAATAGGCGCTACCTCCTCTCCTTTATTAGCATACAGGCTGGGTAACTGCCGGAAACACCTGAGTGCTGACCCGTAACGCTACAACGTGAAAGTACAGTTGTCAAATGGATGTTGACGTACGACAATGAAAGCTGAGTAGTTGAGGCCGGGAATCTGAGTGCAATGATGGTCTTCTGGTCGTCTTGCGTGCGTGAATACGAACGATTACGTTTCTTGTGACTCGGAAAGGGGAAACAGTTGTGATGCTGTCCGGACCGATGATGATAGTGCGAGATTATAATGGTTCGTTCCGTGTCTGAGGGCTGGAATGGAATTGTGAGATGAGAAATCGGCGCATAGATTGCTCACGCGTAGATTGAGCGGTCCAGACGATGAGGCGTGGTTGTCTTATAAGGAGGGAAAGTGCGACGGATACCAGCTTGTTCACGCAGGCTTGCGCTAATAGCGGCATTGATGGTCACGGCGTGCATCGGCGGATACTACGTCATCGCGCAGTATGTGCCTCCTGCTCTTGAACGTGATGAAGCGCTCGTGGCTCGTGTGATAGATGGTGACACTATCGAATTGGCGGATGGGAGCAGGGTGCGCTACCTTTGCGTAGATACTCCCGAGCGAGGCGAACCGTTGTATGCGGAGGCCACACAGCGAAACAGCGAGCTCGTGAGTGGCAATGTGGTGCGGTTAGAAACGGGGGTGGAGGAGGTGGACCAATATGGGAGGCTGCTTCGCTACGTGTATGTGGGCGACGTATTCGTGAACGCCACTCTGGTGAAAGACGGTCTTGCACGTACGCTCATCTTTGATGAAGAAGAGATTCACGCTGGTTCTCTCAGACTGCTGGAGGCAGAGGCTGAGCGTGCCGGACGAGGGCTGTGGGCGTTGGAGTAGATGCCCCGCAGGATGTCATGTGGAGGAGTCAAGATGTCAAAGAGGGTAGCTGCCGCTCTGTGCCTTGCGATTGTGTCGCTGCTCTGGTTGTCGTCCGATAAGGCTGGCGATCCCGAACTCTGCTTCGTTGCTCCCTTGCCGGGGGAGTGTGGGACGTGTCCTGTGCCTCCCGAACCGCTCCAGAAGGGTGGCAGGCTTCTTGGCATCGGCGTCGCAGGGGCCATCGATGCAGACTATGGCGCTTCATTCGAGCAGGCCATCGAGATGGGCATGGCATTTGTGGAGCTGTCGATTGCCTGGGATGATGTGGAACCGCACCCTGGACAGTATGACGATGAGGTAGTCAATCGAGTCAATGACATCTGTGCGGAACACGACACCAAGATTGCGCTTACGTTGATGCCTGTGGACAACGTTGCACTTCGAATGCCGTCTGACCTTGCGGGCAAGGCTTTTGACGATGGGGAGGTTGTGGAGCGCTTCGACGCGCTCCTGGAAAACGTGCTTGCGACACTTCCTGACGTGGACGTGTTCGTTCTCTCTATAGGAAACGAGGTCGACGCGTACCTTTCTGGAGACGAATGGGAGCACTACGCGGCTTTCCTGCAACAGACCGCCAATCATGCGCGAGAGTTGCAGCCCGACCTGAAGGTGGGTGTGAAGCTACGGTTTGAGTCGGTGACGGAGAGTGCAGTGGAGCAGTGCAGGTCACTCAATGAGCACAGCGATGCCGTGCTGTTGACGTACTATCCTGTGAATGCGGACTTCAGCGTCCGGCAGCCATGGAGTGTAGATGATGACCTCGGCGAGGTGGTTGCACTCTTTCCCGGTCGTGAGTTCATGGTGCTTGAATGTGGCTATCCGTCGGGGCAAGGGGTCGGCTCCTCTGAAGAGATGCAGGCGCAGTTTATGAGCTATGCCTTTGCTGCGTGGGACCACAGAGCGCTCTCGATGAGGGTAATGTCCTTCTCATGGTTGCATGATGTCTCTCCTGAAGAACTGGAGGCGTTGAGTCGTTACTATGGCTCGGACGACGCGCGGTTCCTTGAGTTTCTTGCAACCCGTGGGCTTCGCACATATGAGGACAGTCCGAAGATGGCCTATGACTCGCTTCAGACCGAACTGAGAATGAGGAGTTGGTAGCAGGAGACGGCATTTCGTAGTTGCTGTTGCGGCTGTCACTCTGCCCCTGTCATGGTGCACGAGTGTGCCTGGAGGAGTCGCGAGCGGCCCTGCGCTGAAGCCGATTCACGTATGAGAGGGCTGCCAGTGTGGCTATGAGCAGTATGCCCACAGCACCGATGAAGAAAGGTGCCCAGTCGGGCGTTCCTGGTGTCTGCGGTGGAATGACTGTGGGCATGGGTGGTGCAGTCGCGGGCACAGATGGCCCTGGTGCTGTCTGGAAGGTGGCTTCCACGGACTTGCTGATGACGCGGTTCCCGTCAAGCGCCAGCACTCTCCAGACATAGGGTGTGTTGCAGGCGAGCGGCCCTGGCAGGACGAACGAGGTGAAGTCTCCAACCTGTGAAGCGACGTGGCTGCGCTCGCTGTCCACAAGCATGAAATCATATGACGTTGCGCCATTCACGCGGTTCCACGTGAAGGCGATATCGGTGGTGGGAATCCTGGTGACACCGTCTCCGGGAGCTCCTAGTACAATCGCTTCCGCTGCTGCCGGGGCAATACGGAAACTGACGGGTGTTGACCACCAGGTGCTGATGACCTCGTCTGTCTCTGCCATGTGCGCTCTTACGCGCCACCAGTAGGCATGGGAGCACTCCAGCATTCCCTGTGGCACAACCAGGCTTGGTGTGCAGGGGTGGGTAGGGTGATAGAAGCGCCGGCACGTGCCGGCAGAGGGGGTGTCTGTGAAATCCGTGGTGTCCAGGACGACATTTCTGAAACCCTCGTCTAGTGCCACCTCTATCTCGTACTCGCAGCCATCGCACGGCCTGTCCCACTCAAGTGTGAATTCCTCATTGGTACAGAAGCACGGGTCCGATGGAATCATCACTGCGTTGTCTGGAGTTGTCACTCCGGGCTCCGTGAGTGCACAGCAGTCATCGTAGCTCCATAGCCTGCCCCAATCGGGGTTGATGAATCCACGCGTGCACCAATCGTAATTGTCCGATTGCTCTCCCACTTCACTCCAGTAGCGGTTGCCGTCGTCGATTGCCCAGAGCCTGGTGGCACTCTCGCCACAGTGAGTTGCGGAAAACAGGAGCCGTTCGTAAGGTTCGCCGGCATTGGCAGTGCCCTTGAGTCCTCGGATGAGGTAGTCCCACTGGAGGTTCGTGCAGCATGTCCTGGCGTCAGGATTCATGCAGCGGGCCACGCCGCTCACCTTTCTGCATTCGTGACCGTGGGGGCACACGGGGTCTGAGCCGTCGGACTGATACGGCATCGGAACGTTGGAAGTGTAGTCCCACCACAGGTTGTCGAAGCCGACATAGAGGATGCTTCCCTGTGTATCGTGGCACTCGGTGACCAGCAAGTGCTCATAGTTGAGTGACAACTCGCTGATGGGCTCCCATTCGCCACCCTCGTTTTCAAAGAACCGATAGACCGTGTCCGCGTTGAAACCCTCCTCCACCTGCTCTTCGTCATCCGCATCGATTGCATCACCGATGATGTAGCGGACGCCTGCGGACTGAAGGAATCCTTCGGTCCACGGTTCAAGGAAGCCACGATGGTACTTGTCCATGACGTCCTCAAATGCGTGTTCCTGCCCCTCATCATCATCCGGTCGGCCGTAGAGCACCCTCGAGTACGACGTGCCTGCATTGCAGGACAGCCATACGCTCTCGCATGCACATACCTGGTCGTCAGAGTCCAGGTGTGAAGTGTGGAGGTAGAGACACTCTGTCTCAACGCCATAGTTCAGGTCTTCTATGTCGTCAATCATCGTGTCGATGAGGCCAGTCTGTGCCCACCGGTCTCCAGTCGGTATCTCGGTGCTCAAGGAGAAGGAACTCTCATCCGCGAACCTGTATGCATCGAGGCCGTGGCGGGAATCACCTGAGGTCGACGCGAATGCACGGCTGCCATCTGGCGCGAAGGCGACCTGAGCGTTGAACTGTCCGGATGGTGGTTGAGCGGCTATCCTCCATTCAGGGCAGCACTCTTCCATGGATTCCGACCACATTACGAGCACTCCACTACAACACGGGAGTACGTTCTCTCCATCCGAGTGGTCTCCGTCATCATAGAACCAGTCTTGGATTTCGGGGGACCATCGCCATGAAGTCGCGATGTCGTCAGCAAAGAACCCACCGAAGATAGCGATGCCACCTCGGTCACAATGACCGTTGTAGCACATGCTTGCGAGCCATGGATTGTGTTGTGATTGAAGCAGGTCGCGCGAGAGAGAAGAATCATCCATCCAGAAGAGGAATCCTCCCTCATCGGCCTTTTCGTCGCTTGTGGGGTCCATCTCAATCCCGTTCACCGCGAGCATAAAGACGCGCGTCGATGCGCTGTCCGCGTGGAAGTCGTCCGGCAGGCTTATGTCGGAAAAGTGTCGGAGAAAGAACGACGGTGCTGCGGTATCCGCATGGATGGCATTGTTGTCTGTTGTGACGAGCACCGGATATCCATCGAATCCGGCGGTCTGGTTCCACACATCGTTGTCCCAGGCACCCATGGCAACGTGGTATCCGGTGTAGGGGTCATCGTCGGGCTCTTCTGCATGGGCCAGCAGCAGGGCGACGATTGCGTGGTCATCCTGATACGAGGGGGAGAATGCGATGGATGTGACGGCGTAAACGTCCCTGCGCGTACCGAATCCTCCAGAACCGAGCCAGTAATCCTCCCAGCCGCCGTATTCGCCGGTATCCTCCCAGCGTGTGGTCCATGGGGAATCGGCCTCGAAGCGCCACACACTACCCCCCGCTGAAAGGTCCAGCGTCCCGATGGCGACGCTCCTGCTGTCCTCCACTTCCGGCGAGACTGCCGCGCAGAGTATCTCTCCGGCTAATCCTCCACAGCCTGTGACACGGAAGTTGTCTGCACCGTCATCCGAGTAGACGACGACGGGTTGACGCAGCGCGTCGTAGCCTGTGACCACGACGATGTCATCGCTGTCCGGCGCGGCGGTGACTGCGCTGAAGAATACGAAGTCGTTCCACAGGATGGAATCGTCGTTGCAGTCAGGCAGATTGGTGGCATGCAGGACGCAATCTGTTCTGTCCTTCCACGTCGTGCCTGCATCAGACGATTTCCAAAGCCGTGGTGTCTGCCCCGCGGCGATATTATCGTCGGTGAATGAGTTCTCCACACAGCTGTCCGTGGAGTTCCACGTGCCTATGGCAAAGATGGTATTGCCTGATGGTCCCGCGATAGTGAAGCTATCGATATCCGAGCCAGGCAGTATGAGGAGGTCTTCGTGAGAAGGAGTCCTGTATGAGTGCCACTGAGAGGCATGTAGTTCACTCGCCGCCACGGGTGCAGTGTGCACAGTCTGCACGGTGAGCAGCAGCGTCAATGCCACACCTGCCGCTGTGGCGAACGGGGCTTTCACGCCGGTAATGTCTTTTCCTGTGCAAACACCAGTATCATTAGTGTGTCCGAGGCAAAGTACAATGCGGTGTACCCGGGTGTCAATGGTTGTGGCTTGCCTGGGATGAGGGGACGAAAAACTGACACATTTCGGGTCTGAATGCGTATTTGTTTGCACTGTAGACAGGAATGTCGTAAAGTTGTATGCGGTGAGTTGTAGTTGAGGCCATTAT
The DNA here is from genome assembly GCA_016930935.1 of Dehalococcoidia bacterium. GTDB lineage: Bacteria > Chloroflexota > Dehalococcoidia > GIF9 > AB-539-J10 > SKVJ01. The sequence goes on from JAFGFT010000045.1 coordinate 6,148, forward strand.
CTGCTTCGTTCAATCCCCAGACGATCGACCAAGCTCCGGATGACCATGACTCTAACTAGCCAGACAGTATTATCGTAGAGTAGAGAGGAGGTCATCCATTGAGTTTTGAGGACAAGACCATCAGATGCACTGATTGCGGACAGGACTTCACGTTCACCGCTTCAGAGCAGGAGTTCTTCGCAGAGAAGGGCTTCACGAATGAGCCGAAACGATGCCCTGCGTGCCGACGACAGCGACGGCAGCAGCGCAGTGGTGGTTCACAGACTGTCCAGAATGAGTGGTAGCAGGCTATCCATTCGAAGTCTGGAGCAAGATCTGAATCAAGTAGAGACGAATTTGGATCAGGAGGATCAGGAGTGAGGATTTACGTAGGCAATCTCCCGTACGAGACGACCGAGCAGGATTTGAGTGATGCGTTTGCCGAATTTGGTGAGGTTGAGACAGTCAACATCGTGACAGACAAGTTCACCGGGCGCTCAAGGGGTTTTGCATTTGTTGAGATGCCCTCGAAAGAAGAGGGCGAGGCTGCTGTTGAAGGTCTGACCGGCAAGATGTTCATGAACAGGAACCTCGTGGTGAATGAGGCTCGTCCTCGTGAGGAACGCGGTGGTGGTGGCGGCGGTGGCTACGGTGGTGGTGGCTACGGCGGCGGTGGTGGCTATGGTGGTGGTGGCGGTGGCTATGGAGGTGGTGGCGGTGGCCGTGGTGGTCGTGGTGGAGGTTCTTCAAGGAGAGGAAGAGACTACTAGGTCATTCTCTGGCTGAATCCCTGGACCTTATGTCGTTCTTTCTTTACCTATCAGGTTTTGGTTGTTTCCGGACCCGTGCCGGCAGATGCCGCGCACGGGCCGGTATTGTTTCAATCCCATCGATTGGCCCGCAATGCGTGGCCGTATATACCCCATCCACGGAGAGTGTGTGGAAGTGTAGAGGAGTTTCGTTTGAATTTTGAGTCATTTAACTTTCATCCGCGAATAGCGGATGGCATCAAGGCGCTCGGCTATGTGACGCCGACGCCTATCCAGGAAGAAGCAATACCCCCCATTATGGAAGGTCGTGACATCCTTGGGATGGCGGACACGGGCACCGGCAAGACGGCCGCGTTCGTGCTCCCCATGTGCGAGCGATTTCTGACAGGTCCGCGAGGGCGTGTCAGGGGCCTCGTGCTTGCTCCGACGCGGGAGCTTGCTCAGCAGACGCATGACGTAGTGACCGCGCTGGGCAGACAGACCCGGCTTCGCAGCGCGACCGTCTACGGTGGTGTTGGCTATGAACCGCAGATCAGGAAGCTGCGGAGTGGTGTTGAGTTTGTTGTGGCGTGCCCGGGCCGACTGCTTGACCTCGTTGGGCGAGGTGCCATCGACCTGTCATCTGTCGAAGTCGTCGTACTGGATGAAGCTGACAGGATGCTCGATATGGGCTTCTTGCCAGACATAAGGCGTATTCTGGAGACGATTCCCAAGAAGCGACAGACGTTGCTGTTTACGGCGACCATGCCGCCGGACATCCGCCGATTGACGCGTGACTTCATGTATCAGCCTGTGAGTATCCAGGTGGGGCATGAGGGTCCGGTACAGGGTGTGTGTCACGAGTTGTATCCGGTAGCTCCGCATCTGAAGGCGGCGCTGCTTGTGGAACTTCTTCGTAACACGAAGACGGGCCCTGTGCTCGTATTCACCAGAACGAAGCATCACGCGACTCGTCTTGCGGAGCGTTTGCAGAAGAGCGGATTCCGTGCGGCGAGCCTGCAGGGTGATATGTCTCAGAGCAAGAGACAGGCTACGATGGATGCGTTCCGCAGAGGCGGAATCGACATACTGGTGGCGACGGACATCGCAGCCCGGGGCATCGACGTTCCGGACATTTCGCACGTGGTCAACTTCGATATGCCGGACACGGTTGACTCGTATACCCATCGTGTGGGACGGACCGCACGTGCCAGTCGAACCGGCAATGCCATCAACATCGTGACGCGTGAGGATGTGGATGTGGTGAATGCGGTTGAGGGGCGGCTCAACGAGCGGCTGCAGTGCCGTAAGGTGGAGGGGTTCGACTATGAAGCCCCCGCTGCCGCTCCCGTCAGAGGAGCCGGACGTCCTGCAACGAGTCAGGCCGGCCCTTCGCGATATGCGCCCGTACGGCGCCGCGCACC
>JAFGFT010000046.1 GCA_016930935.1 Dehalococcoidia bacterium
GCCATCACGATGGGGGCTATGGCGAGGCTGACGGTGGTGATGTAGATGCTGGACAGTCCCCCTGAACCCCTGGCAAGCTCTTCACAGGCCAGGATGAACGTGAGGTCGTCTCCGCTTCCCCCGTATTCCTCCGGGAGATGCAGACCGCACAGGCCAAGCTCCGCCATCTGCTTGATGGTATCGCGCGGGAAGCCCTCGTTTTCATCCCATTCAGCCGCATGGGGGGCGACTTCATTGTCAACGAAATCGCGGAGCATTGACTGAAACATTTTCTGTTCTTCATTGAGTTCGAAATCCATGTGTTCCTCCTTGTGGAAGTGAGAGTCTCTGTCTGGTGCGCGTCTGTGGAACACGGAGTTCCGGATTACGGGTACATGTGGTGGGGAGGTGAATTGTGTCCATCGCGCTGAATGAGTGCTGTTGCATGGTAGCATGGAGGCGGTGCCGCTTCAATAAACTGCACCATTCGTGCCATATGCGGTACGGCAGACTATTTCGCTGGAGACGTTCGCTCGTGAGTGGGAAAGACGGGGCGAATCCCTGTGGGTTCTCAGTTCTGGTGGTTGCGAACGGGCTGCCACTTTCCAAGTGAGAAGAGCCTTGGAGCGATGACCTTCCGGAGCTCTTCGATGGTGAACAGGCTTCCCCCTGCTGCAAGTGCGATGCCCCAGTGCTCTATGCCAAGCGGTACCGTGTGAAAGGCGACCTGTGCGAATGGTAGATACACCACTCCGAGTTGGAGCAGAATGGCCGCGGAGATGCTCGCAAGAAGGTATCGGTTCTTGAAGACGCCGATGGAAAGCAACGTATGTTCATCGGAGCGCGCATTGAATGCACGGAACCACTCGAACATGACCATGGTGCAGAATGCGAGGGTGCGTGCTTCCTCAACGGGCATGCGTGCCTGTGCCCAACTGAACACAAGAAAGACGCCCACTCCCATCAGTCCTGCGAGGAACGCGATGCGCATTATCAGTCCGGGGAATATCAGTCCAACGCGCGGGTTTCTTGGCGGTTGACTGAGTTCGTCTCCTGCCTTTGGCTCCAGACCGAGAGGTATGGCGGAGGACGTGTCAGTCACCAGATTGACCCAGATAATCTGCACTGCGAGCAGCGGAGCTTTGCCCACAATCGACACGGAAAGGATAAGAGCGAGAAGCTCCCCGATGTTCGTGCTGAGAAGGAAAAAGACGACGTTCCTCAGGCGGGCGAAGATGGCACGGCCCTCCTCGACCGCCGCCACTACCGTCGCAAAATTGTCGTCAGCCAGCACCATGTCGGCCGACTCTTTGGCTACATCGGTCCCACTCTTGCCCATTGCGATGCCGATGCTGGCGGACTTGAGAGCCGGTGCGTCATTGACGCCGTCGCCCGTCATGGCGACGATTTCCCCTTTGGCCTTGAGGGCATTGACGATGCGGAGCTTGTGCAGCGGCTCAATGCGGGCGAATACGGTTATTTCGCCAATTTGCTCCGCCAGTTCTTCGTCGCTCATCGCCGCGAGCTCTTTGCCATCCACCGCCCGGCCTTCCGGCAGGGCGAGTTCGCGGGCGATTGCCTCAGCCGTGATCTTGTGGTCACCGGTAATCATCTTCACCCTGATGCCGGCTTCGCCACACTGGGCAATCGCTCTCCTCACTTCGTCCCTCGGAGGGTCAGCCATTCCGGCAAGGCCGAGGAATGTCAGCTTGCCCTCCAGGGCCTCGCACTTGAGCTTTCTTGGAGATTCGGGCAGGTCCATGTAGGCGAGCGCTATCACGCGCATCGCTTCGCCTGCAAGTTCATTTGTGGCGTCTTGCAGGGAGGTCTGCATCTTCGCGGTCAGATTCGTGACTTTGCCCTTGCGGAGCACCGTGCCGCTCAGCGAGATGATCTTCTCGGCAGAACCCTTCACATATACCCTGGTGCCCTTGCCTTCCTTGTAGCCAGCAGCCATATACTGCAGTTCGCTCTCGAATGGAATCTCGCAGACGCGCTCAAGTCGTTTCTGCAGTGCATCCTTGTCAATCGAGGCCTTGGATGCAGCTACGACGAGCGCAGCCTCCGTGGGGTCTCCGACTATCTCGTAGGAGTGGCCCTTCTTTGACACTGTGGCATCGTTGCAGAGAGCGGCAGTCTTCAATAGTAGATGCAGAGTGGAGTTCTCCTCCACAGTGGTCTTCTTGCCGTCAGACTGAATCTCTCCGTCCGGGCCATATCCTTCTCCTGTGACAGCGAACATCTGTCCGTCGGCATAAATCTGCCTCACGGTCATCTCGTTCATCGTGAGGGTGCCTGTCTTGTCCGAGCATATGACTGTCGCAGAGCCCAGTGTCTCGACGGCGACGAGTCGGCGGATGATGGCGTTGCGGCGTGCCATGATGCGCATCCCGATTGCGAGCACGACCGTGACGACGGCAGGCAGACCTTCGGGGATTGCGGAAACCGCTGCCGCCACTGCAAGGAGGAATATCTCAAGCGTATCGAGCCCCTGCCTGAATCCAGTGTAGATGAGTATGCCGATGATGCCCAGCACAACCACTACGATGTATCGGCTGAGGCTCCCTATGCTCTTCTGTATGGGCGTGAGTTCCCGCACAACGTCCTGAAGGGATGTAGCGATAGAGCCCATCTGCGTGTTCATCCCGGTGGATGTGACCACGGCGGCGGCTCGTCCGTAGGTCACTACGGTTCCCATGTAGACCATGTTGTTGCGTTCCGCAACAGTGCTGTCCTCCGGAACCTCGTCCGTTTCCTTGTCAACAGGAAGGGATTCTCCTGTCAGTGAAGACTCATTCACCTTCAGGTTATTCTCTTCGATTAGGCGGGCATCTGCGGGCACGCGATTGCCGCTTTCAAGCAGAATGACGTCTCCTGGCACGAGCAATTCGGCCGCAATCGACATCACTGTGGCATCGCGCCGCACCTGGGCCTTCGGTGCGGTCATCCTCAGGAGGGCCTCCATTGCCTTCTCTGCCTGTCGCTCCTGTGCAAAGCCTATAATGGCATTCAACAGCAGGACTCCGACAATCACTCCTGCATCGATATAGTGTGCAACGATGACTGAAATGATGGCGGCTGCGAGAAGAACATAGATGAGGGGATTGAGGAATTGTTTCAGGAGCAGGATGACAGGCGAGGCCTTCTTCTTGCTCTGGAGCCTGTTCGGCCCGTGCGTGGACAGAAGGCGCTTGGCATCTGCATCGGCCAAGCCCGATGGCTTCGAGTCGAGTGCCTCCAGAACCTTGTTGATTGTGAGAGCGTGCCAACTCTGGGCCACGTTGCTACTATAGCATAGGCGATGTACTTAGCCGACAGGGGAGGGGGGAGTTATTTTTGATATCGGGGCGTCCCTGGCGGCGAAGCTTTCTGGCTATTGCCATCGGTATGTGGCACAGCGTAGATTCTGAACAAGATGATGAAGAAGCGTCCACCTGCTGATATCGCGCTGCAACATGCCGTGGCATCGCCGTGGCGGCTCGCGCTGCAGGTTGTGCATACGTGGCCAGTCTTCGCTCTCTCTCCTCTCGCACTTGTGTGCGCTTTCGCAGTTCTCATCGGTTGCGGAGCGGTCGTTCTCAGCCTTCCCCTCAGCGCCGCGGACGGAATCAGGACCGGTTTCGTTGATTCGCTCTTTACATCGGCATCCTCAGTGTGTGTGACCGGCCTCGTGGTTGTGGACACTGGTACTCACTGGTCTCTGTTCGGACAGGCCGTGGTGCTCCTGCTTATCCAGGTGGGCGGATTCGGGTTCATGGCCAGTGCAACCCTCCTGTTCCTTGCCTTTGGCCGCCACATAGGTCTTCGGGAGCGGCTCCTCCTGGGCGAGACCATTGGAGTCTCAACTCCCGGAGGGTTGGTGTCTCTGATTCGGCGTATTGCGTTGTTTACCCTCGTTGCAGAACTTGTCGGTGCCGCTGTGCTCCTCGCGCGATTCGCGCAGCAGGCGGAGCCTGGCAGGGCTGCGTGGATGGCGCTGTTTCAGTCCATCTCTGCTTTCAACAATGCAGGGTTCGATATCTTCGGCGACTTTGCGAGCCTGACAGGTATGAATACTGACGTTCTGGTGGTGAGTATCACAGGAATACTCGTTGTGGTGGGAGGGCTCAGTTACGTTGTACTTGCGAACGTGGCTGGCGAGAGACGCTTCAGCCGGCTACGGCTCGACAGCAAGATGGTCCTCGTAACCTCAGGTGCACTGCTGCTGGTGGGGAGCATCGCCTTTCTTCTGGCGGAGTCCGGCAATCCCGAGACTTTGGGTCCTTTGTCATGGCCTCACAAGGCGCTGTGTGGCATCTTTCAGGCGGTCACTCCGCGGACTGCGGGATTCACCACTGTGCCGGTTGCAGGAATGCATGACTACACTCTCCTGTTCACCATGTTCTTGATGCTCATTGGAGGGGCTTCCGGGTCGACCGCAGGCGGCATTAAGGTCGGAACATTCGGAATACTTGTCGCTGCCGTTCTCGACACTCTCAGAGGGCACGAGCATGCTGATGCTTTTGGCCGAGAGTTCAACGTGCAGCACGTGTACCGGGCTCTGTCAGTGGTATTGCTGTCTCTCTCATTCGTCGGCGTTGTTATCTTGCTCCTCGTGTTGACCGAGGAAGGTAGTGTGCTCGATGTTGCGTTTGAGGCGGTGTCGGCGTTTGGGACGGTCGGCTTGTCTACGGGCATCACCCCCGGGTTATCACTTGGAGGCAGGCTCATTGTCACGCTGACCATGTTTGTCGGGAGACTCGGTCCACTCTACTTGGCTCTCGCTCTTGTTCAGGGGCAGAGTCCTCGGGAATTCCGCTATCCCGTTGAGTCAGTCAGAATCGGCTAAAGGGGGACCACTATGAGGAAACAGGTGGCAGTGATAGGACTGGGACGGTTTGGTTCCAGGATTGCGACAACCCTTCATGATGCAGGTCACGATGTCCTTGCCATCGACTTGGATGAAAAGCGAGTGCAGGAAATGGCGGCGCATGTGACTCATGCGGTTCAGGCTGATGCGACGAGGGAGTCGGTGTTGACGGAACTCGGACTGCCCAACTTCGAAGCTGCAGTGGTTGCCATGGGCTCCGCGTTCGAGAGCAGCGTATTGTGCACCATCCTGCTGCGCAAGATTGGGGTGACCTACGTAATTGCTCGAGCGGACCATGACCTGCACGGGAGCATTCTGGAGAGGATCGGGGCGAATCGTGTGGTCTATCCTGAGCAGGAGATGGGCGCGAGGGTGGCTCACGAAGTTGTCCTGCGCGCCGTGAGAGACTATATGCCGCTTGGAGTCGGACAGGGCATATCCAGCCTTATGTCTCCCAAATACCTTGTCGGGCATACCCTTGGCGAGTTGGGGTTTGGACCGTCCGGCAAGGCAGATGTCTCTGTCCTGTTGATACAGCGAGGTGGGGAGTTCTCTGTCAATCCGTCTATGGAAGAGAGAGTGATGGTTGGCGACCTGCTCATCCTGCTTGGGAGGGATGATAGTCTGGGTCAACTGTTGGCGGATGCGCGAAGCAAGACACCGGAAACGAATGGTGAACCATCAGGCCCTCCAGACCTGGCATGAACGGGTGTCCGGTGTCACCCGAGGGGAGGCGACTTCTCGCTGGCCAGTTCCTGCTGCAGGAAATGACTGATGACGGTTCGAATCGCGACAATGCCGCCAAGTACGGCTACCTCCTCAAGCGTCGGTTGCACAACGGTTCGAATGATGTCGGCAGCAATCAGAAACTCAAGGCCAAGCAATAGGGATGAGCCGAGGTGTTGCCGCAGCAGCAGCTTGTCCCGTACTGCTCGTGGGTGGCGCAGGGCGTGGTATTCCACCCGTGCCATGGACACTATGGTGACTCCAACGCCCCAGAGAATGACCAACACGCCAATAACGCCGACCACGTGTGAGGCGTCCGAAAGCATCCCTGTCAATTCCTGCATTATCCTCTCCCCGTTGCTTCTCTCTCTCCAGTCTGTCGGCTATTCGCGGTGATGCTAGAGGCCGAACCACTCAAGTGCTGCGAATATCACCAGGATGATGATTGTCACAGGAATGATTGTCTGCCATGTGCCGAGGTGGAAAAGGTCCTGCAGGCGTTCGTTCTTGAACTTTCCGCGCTCACGAAATGGAAGCAACTGCGGATAGAACACTGCGTAGACCCAGGAACCGAACATGAGACCTGCTACTCCTCCGACAAGGGCATCCATCGAGCCTTGCCCGACCGCCCCTGCCACCGTACCCGGGCAGTAGCCGAGCAGTGCGAAACCTGCGCCGAAGATGAGACCTCCGACCACTGTCGAACCGTATGAGCCTCCGCGAATGTGCAGGTTGACCACGCCCTTTCCATTCATAATGTGAATGCCGAACGTGCCTACCACGACGGCTGACATCATGACCTTGAGAACCGTGAAGTCAGTGAGAAGGAGCTGGTTGATGATGACCTTGTAGGTTGTGACACCTGCCTTCTGGAGGAACACTCCAAAGATGATGCCGAACAGAAGACCAAGCGCCAACTGTCCGTTCTTGTTGCTCCTGATGCTTTCTATCATGTCGGTTCTCCCCTTACCCTGGCAGTAAGTACAGAAGCGTGGCGACGGCGATGCCGCCAACGAAGAAACACACTGCAGCCACCCAGCTTGCGACTGCCATCTGCATTGTGCCGCTGATGCCGTGGCCGCTCGTGCAGCCTTCGCCCCACCTCGCGCCTACTCCGAGAAGCGCTCCGCCAATGAAGGCAACGACAAGTCTCGGGCCGACCGCGGCTCCAAAAGCTGTCAGCCATGGCTCGGAAACCCACTGTATACGGGCCTGTCCCGATGCCGCGGACGAAATAAACGCACCTATCACGATGCCCAGGACCAGCATCCATTGCCAGTCCACGTGTGGCACGATTTCCTGGAAGAATGTTCGCTGGCTCACCTTCTTGCCCCGGAACAAGCGTTCAATCATGCCCGCAGTTCGCGCATAGGACGTTGAAGTCCCCAGTGCCTTGTCCGAGAGAAGGAATGTAAGCCAACTGAGAACGCCGATGCCGGCACCGCAGATGTACGGTGACCATTGTTCCATCCTGAACCACTCCATACTTTGCCCCCTTCTTCCACGTTTCTTCGAAGTCAGACTTCTGTTGACAGTCCGGCCGCGAGGTAGCCGGTCATTCCGCCTGCTGCGTTGTACACCTTCTCGAAACCGTTCCGGAGAAGGATGCTCGCGCCCAGGCTGGAGCGATGACCGGTTGAGCACATGAGAATGACAGGTCTGGATTTGTCCAGTTCCTTATGGCGAGTGCGCAGTTCTGCAACCGGAATGTTGATGGCACTATTGATGTGTTCTGATTCGTACTCGCCAGGAGCGCGGACGTCCACGAGGACTGCACCCCCTTCCTCACTCAGTTTGTCCTGCAGTTCTACAGTGGATAGCTGACGCAGATGGTCGGTGGGAAGACCTGCTGCGGCCCATGCGTACAGGCTGCCGACCAAGGCACCTGTTACTCTGTCTACCCCGACGCGCCTCAGCCAATCCAGTACGTCGGCAACCTGGACTGCCTCGGGAACCACCAGCAGGATGTTCTTGTCTGGGGGCATAATCCACCCTGCAAACGTGGGGAAATTGCCTCCGAAGTCTATATGGTACGACCCTACAAGGTGTTGCCCTCCGAAGGCTGCGTATGGGCGCAGGTCCAGTACCACCGTATTCTCTCTGGCAGCCTCTGCGGCGAACTCGAGCGGGCTCAATTCTTTTGGCGCCGGCAGTGAACTGACGAGTGCTGGTCCCTTTCCGTTGATGGCGCTGCAGCGGCTGAAGTGGTCCGGCGCAGGCGGCATGTTCGTGGTCAACGACGTGATGAACTCATCAAGCTCGCGTATCTGAAGGGCGGAATTGTAGCGGCGTTCGTACCCGATGGTACTCCGCCACTTTGCGCCCATTGCCCTGCCGCACAGTGAACCTGCACCATGCGCCGGCAACACTTCGCAGAAGTCGGGCAACTTCATCAGCTTGTCGTGCAGACTGGAGAAGAGGGCTTTCGCCAGCTCCTCGGCTCTGCCTGGAAATAGATCGGGCCTGCCCACGTCTCCCACGAAGAGCGTATCTCCGCAGAAGACCCCCACTGGTTCAGGTCCTCGGGAGGTATCGATGGCGACGTACGAGATATGCTCGGGAGTGTGTCCCGGAGTTTCAAGCACTTGCAGGACGATGTCTTCGAAGGATATCTCATCACCTTCAGACAGCGGCACGTGGTCAAACTCACATCTCGCTGACTTGGGGGCGTATATCGTTGCCCCCGTCTTTCGGGCAAGGTCAAGGTGCCCGGAGACGAAGTCAGCGTGCAGGTGCGTTTCCAGCACGTGCGTAATCCTCATGCCGAGTGATTTCGCCGCGTCTATGTACACCTGGACATCTCTACGCGGGTCGATGACGGCACAAGTCTGACTTCCGGCGAGGATATACGAACTGTGGGCAATCTTTGGAGTGAAGAAATGCAGTAGTAGCATGGCTCAACCTCCCCCTATAGCTTGTAGTCAATATTATTCGGGCGTTATGCGTAACACAAGTATATGAGTGGCACCGATATCGCCAGGAACACGATACTCATGAGGCCGCCGGCGCGGATGTAGTCCCTGTTGCGGTATCCTCCTGGTCCCATCAGAAGCGCATTGACCTGGTGAGTTGGCAGAACAAACGAATTGGATGCACACACTGCAACGAGCAGGGCGAGAGGGCGCGGATCGGTCCCTGCCATGGTTGCCATTGAGATGACCAGAGGGACGAGAAGCACGGTTGCGGCCACATTCGACATGAAGAGGGAGAATAGAGTGGAGAGTACGCCGACAACGAGGAAGAGTAGCAGCGGATGGCTCCCGTGGACGAGGTCGACGGCGTTGCCCGCGATGTATGCCGCAGCACCTGTTTCCTCCATGGCGATGCCGAGAGGGATAAGTCCTGCGAGAAGGAACACGGTCCTCCAGTCCACGGCCCTGTAGGCCTCGTCGATTGTGAGCACACGAAGCAGCACCATTGCGATGGCACCCGAAAGAAGCCCCAGCGAAAGTTGTACGCCCAAGAGCGCCAGCGCTATTCCTGCCGCAAAGCAGAGCAGCGCGAGAAGGGGGCTTCTGCGTGGATGTACGCCGCCTTCCAAGGGGGTCAGCAGGACGAAGTCTCTGTCGTTCTCAAGCGCCTGGATGTTGGCCCATGTTCCATGAATGACCATGGTGTCCCCTATGGCGATGGGAGTGTCCGAGAAATCGCCCCGTTCCTCGCGCGAGCCGCTCATGGTCACGAGAGGCTCCACTGCGTAGTTCCTTCGAAGGGCAATCTGGCGGAGGGTCTGACCGCGTACGGTAGCCCTGGGCCGGACTATGAGTTCCGCGAAGCCTGCCTCCTCGCCTCCCTGCAGCAACTGGCTCAGCGTGGTCTTCTTACCAAGATTCTCAAGTCCGAAGTCAGAAGCGAATCTGGATGCATCGTCATCCGCACCGAGCAGTGCAAGCTGCTGCCCCGGGGAGAATGAGGTGTGTCTCCACGGGGCATAGAGAATGTCACCTTCCTTCTCCAGGGCGAGAAGGTGCAGGTTGTAGTCTTTCCAGAGCAAGGCACTCTCAGGAGTCCTGCCCACGAGGGGGCTGCCATTCGGGATACCAAGAAACGCCATGGATGTCGGAAGGCCCCACGCATCGATGAGCTCCTTTTGAGGCGTGGTCTCCGGCAACTCTGCGGAGGGTGGCAGGACGCGTTTTCCGAGCACGCGGAAGTACAGGATGCCTCCTGCCAGCAGCGCAATGCCGATTGGTGTCACGGCCAACAGACCGAACGGTGTTTCTCCTCGTTGTTTCAGCAGGTCGTTGAGGATGATGAGCGGACCGGAACCCACCATTGTAAGGGTGCCACCAAGGATTGCGGCGAATCCCATCGGCATGAGAAGGCGTGAAAGGGGGAGTCGTTGTGTTCGAGAGAGTTTCAGCAGGGCGGGAAGAAAGAGCGCCGCTGCGCCCACATTCTGCATGAAACCGGAAAGCGTGCCGACCGTGGCCGAGACGAGAGCGATGAGGCGCGATTCATTTGCTCCTGCCAGCTTCAGGATGGGGCCTGTCAAGTACCGTGTGACTCCGGAGTGGTCCAGACCTCTGCTCAGAATCATGACAGCCATGACGGCCACCACTGCATTGCTGGAAAGCCCGGAGAAGGCCTGGGCAGGGGTGACCAGACCAAGCCATGCGACTCCTACCATGACGAGGAGCGCCACGATATCGACCCGCAGTTTCTCCGTGGTGAGGAGAATGGACACGACCATGATTACTGCGAGAACAAGCACAATCTCAGATGTCATACCATCGAATCCTTATTCCACATCGTACTCGTCCTGGATACTGCCGACCAGTTCTTCAAGGACGTTCTCCAGGGTCACCAGTCCGACCACACCTCCTTCTGCATCAAGCACGATTGCCATCTGAAGGTGGCGGGCCTTGAATGCGCGCAACTGTGCGTCAATCTTCTTGTCGACGGCGACGAAATATGCTTGCTGCAGCACGTGCTTCATGCCGAATTTCTCCGGAGTACTGACGTATCTCAGGAGGTCTTTCGCATGGATAACGCCAATGATATCCCTGCTTCCCGCTCGTACTACGGGAAAGCGAGAGTGCCCGGTTCTGGCAACCGTGGCGGTCAGTTGTGCCAGGGTTGCACTGTCGTCAACGAACGCAATCTTGTCAAGAGGCACCATTATGCTGCCGATGGTCAGGTCATTGAGAGAGAACACCCGGGATAGAAGACCTGTCTCTTCCTGCGTGATGCTGCCATCCTCCGCTCCAATCTGGATGCATGTCTTGACCTCATCCTCACTGAGGACCTGTCTTCCGACCCTGTTGATGTTGACTCCCATGATGCGCAGCAGTCCGTTTGAGGCAATCGACACGATGAACACGAGAGGCTTGAGCAGAATCATCGCGAACTTCATGGAGGGAGCAATAGCCAGAGAGACGGGCTCGTTGAAGTACTTCGCATACACCTTTGGCGTTGTCTCGGCAAACACCAGGATGGTGAGTGTCAGCAGCCCTGTGACGTACGCTATGCCTGTCTCACCCCATGCGGCTACTGCAAGTACAGTTGCCACTGATGACAGCGCAACGTTGACAAGGTTATTGCCGACAAGAATGGTACCGATCAGGTTCTCAGGATGCTGCAGGAGGTGCTCGACGCGGGCGACTCTCCGCGGTTCATTCCGCGCGAGATAGCGGAGCCGCAACCTGCTGACAGACATAAGGGCCGTTTCTGAGCCTGAGAAGAATGCCGATGCGGCGAGGAGAAGCACCATGAGCAGGAACACCAACGCGAGATGGCTTTCCACTTGCATCCTCCCCATTTACCGTCCGAAGAAAGGGGGTTGCTGGTCAGGAATCGCGCTTGCGAGGTACGTAGAGTCTAGCACAGCGACATTGCCACTTGCAGGTGCGGTTGTCGGCCGTATGGGGTACTATCGAGGGCACATTAGTGATGGTACTGGGTCGTTGATTGCAAGCCCCTCGGAGAATGCCCCAATTGAGAAGGGTGAAGGATACAATCTGGGAGAGAAGGTATGGGTGAGAACCTGGTAATAGCGATTGCACTTGTCCTGGCTCTTGGCATCGGCGCTGAATGGCTCGCTTGGGCGCTCAGGCTACCCTCGGTTCTCGTTCTACTTGTGGCGGGATTCATCGTGGGGCCCGGATTCGGTCTGCTGAGACCGGACGCTGTCCTTGGCGAGGCGCTCCTTCCACTGGTGTCAGTCTCAGTGGCGATTATCCTCTTCGAAGGAAGTCTCTCTCTGAGGCTTGCGGACCTCCACCGCGTTGGTCGGGCGGTCAGGCGTCTACTCACTACAGGATTGCTGGTAACCTGGGCGATTGCCACAGTCTCGGCATATGGCCTGTTTCACCTTGACCTGCAGGTCGCCGTCCTGTTGGGCGCCATCCTGGTCGTCACCGGCCCCACGGTCATCGTGCCATTGCTGCTGCACCTGCGGCCATCCGGTCGTTCCGGCCCTGTTCTCAGGTGGGAAGGTATCATCCTCGACCCTATCGGGGCGCTGCTCGTCGTTCTGGTTTTCGAGGTTATCAAGGCAGGGGGTCTTGGGGTCGCGGGTACGGCCGTTGGTCTGACGCTATTTCGGACGGCATTCTTCGGTGGACTCTTCGGGACCCTTGGGGCGGTCGTGGTTGTCGTATCTTTGAAGCGGTACTGGATACCCGATTTTCTTCATAGCCCGCTCGCCCTTGTGCTCGCCATCGCTGCATTCGCATTGTCTGATGTCCTGCAGTCCGATTCAGGACTGGTTGCGGTGACGGTTATGGGCATAGCACTTGCGAATCAGAACACCGTGAGCATCGCGCACATCGTTGAGTTCAAAGAGAACCTTCGCGTACTGCTCATCTCTGCACTGTTCATAATACTTGCTGCGCGGGTCGACTTCGCGGAAATGCTGGCCGTCGCACCGCGGGGTCTGGTCTTTCTGGCTATCCTGATACTCATTGCGCGGCCTTTGTCTGTCCTTCTGTCTACCACAGGCTCCCGCTTGGCGTGGCGTGAGAGACTGTTCATCGCATGGCTTGCTCCCCGAGGCATAGTGGCGGCATCCGTTGCATCCGTCTTCGCTCTCAAGCTGGAGGCTGCAGGCAATCCCGGTGCCGACATCATCGTCCCCGTCACGTTCCTCGTCATAGTCGGCACCGTTGTCGTGTACGGGTTGTCTGCCCCCCCTGTTGCAAGGAGGCTTGGCATTGCAGTTCGCAATCCACAGGGGGCGCTCATTGTGGGGGCAGATGCATGGGCGAGAGAAATCGCCGTAGTGCTTCGCGACCAGGGTGTGAAGGTAGTCATCGTGGATTCGAGTTGGCAGCACCTCACGGCCGCACGGATGCAGGGGCTTCATGCCGTCTATGCGAGCGTCCTGTCGCAGACAGCGCTTGATGAACTCGACCTTGGTGGCATCGGCAGGTTGTTCGCAATGAGCCCGGTTGATGAGTTCAACTCGCTTGCCGTGCTGCATTTCTTGCCGGTACTCGGACGTAGCGAGGTGTACCAGGTTGCGCCTGAAGGTGAGGGCAGTCATCGCAGCCAGTTGGCGCCGCGCTTCCGTGGGAGGATTCTGTTCGGTTGCGACTGGACGTATTCAAACCTGTCCAATCTATTCCAGCAGGGTGCCAGCGTCAAAGTAACGTGTCTGACGGATGAATTCGACCATCACGCCTTTTGCGAGTACTACGGTGATACAGTGGTCCCACTGTTCATAGTAGGGCCTGCCGGGCGGCTCCAGGTGTTCACCGAAGGTGCACAGTTAAAACCTCGTGCAGGCCAATGCCTTGTCAGCGTGCTGCTTTCGGACAGAGACATTCCCGGAGAGGCGCTCAAGGTTGCCTAGCCAAAGCAACCTGACGGGACAGCGCAGACCTAGACTTCGTCCGGCGTGATTGTCTTCTCGAGCGAAGCGCCGCATCTCACGCAAAACTTGCTGTCCTGCGTGTTTCCGTGGCCACAGGAAGGACATGTGATGCGTGCCTGAGGAGCCTGGTCGCCGTAGTACAATTTCACATGAGGCCACGGTATCTCGATGTGCTCCTGGTCGAAGGCCCTCTTAATGCGGCGTCGGAATTCTCGTGATACTTCCCACTGCATCATCGGCTTGGTGTCGCCAAGCACCTTGATGTCTATGCCGGAATCGCCGAACTTGTTGACCCCCAGGCTCTGAGGAGCACTGCGCATCTTGGCAGCCCACGCAGGGTCTTTGTACATCTCCAGTCCGACCCTGTTGATGACTTCGATGCAGTGGTCCAGGTCCTCGCCGTATGCCACCGGCACATCGAGATTGATGCGGGCGTACTGCTTCGTGTAGTTGCTGGCGGTAGTAATCTCCCCGTTCGGGATGCTGTGGACGATGCCATCGAGGTCGCGCAGAATAGTGCGTTTCAACGTCACGTCTTCAACCACTCCCGTAATGCCGGCCACCTTCACGACATCCCCTCTGTTGTACTGGTCCTCCAGCAGGATGAACAGCCCCGTTGCCAGGTCTTTGATGAGGCTCTGCGCACCGAAGCCAACCGCAATGCCTGCAACACCAGCAGTGGCAAGCAACGGCGTCACATCGACGCCTATCTCAGACAGCACCATAAAGACGGCAACAAGGATGATGAGCAGGGCTGCAACAGTCGCAAGCGCACCACTGAGTGTCTGCACTCTTCGGGCGAGTTCCTCTCGCGCTTTCTTTCCCCTGCCCCTCGCGGACATGGAACTCTCGACGATGTTCGGAAGAAAGGACCTGAGCATACGGTATACCAGGTAGGCGATGGCGATAATCAGAAGTATGAGGAGCCCGTGCTCCATGACCCAGACCCTGACTGTCTCCGGCGTGATCATGGACTCCGGTCCCTCACGGGACAGAGTGATGGCAACCGCAGCCGAACTGATGACAACGAGAATGGCGCCATCGAGTACTGCAATGATAGTGTCGATTGCCCGCAGCAGGTGGTATCTACGGGAATCCGGCGTGAGTCGTTCCATACGGGCGTGAAGCCTTGGCCTGGCGAACACGAGGATTGCAAGCGCGAGCGCTGACAGCATCAGTATCCAGATGCTGTTGTGACTGAACCATTGCAGTACGGTCATTGCTGTTGCACGAATCCTGTCAAGAGAGAATGGCCTCGTTCAAGTGTAGGCAGACCCAAGGTGACAGTCAAGGAGCAAAGGTGAATTTGGGGTGTGGTTGTCTCCCGTGGCGTGTCCACGACAGTTCAGTCCTTTTCCTGTCCCTTCGTCGGGTGAGGCAGGTGGCCGCGAAGGAGGTCCCTCTCCACCGAGAACGTCTTCTTGCCCTCGAAGGCGGGCTTCCTGATTCTGAACCAGCCACGGCGCCAGAAGACGGTGAGTGCTCCAAGAACGACAGCCACGACCACTCCGAGCACTGCGAAGTAAGCCCAGCGCCAGTGGAGTTCAGGCATGTAGTCGAAGTTCATGCCGTAGATGCCGGCCAGCAGAGTGAGAGGAAGGAATATCGCACCGGCGATGGCGAGTACTTTCATCGTCTCGTTCTGCCGATTGGCGACTGATGAGAGATATGTCGAGAGGGCATTCTCTGCTCCGTCGCGAATACCCAGATTCAAATCCTCGATGCGTACCATGTGGTCGTACACATCCCGGTAGAACACGAGCGATTCCTCTTTGATAAGTGCGAACTCGCCCCTGCTGAGGCGGTTGAGCAGGTCTCGTTGGGGTACCATCGTGCGGTGAATCTTCCGTACCGAACGTTTCAACCGCAGGATTGCCTCCAGCGGATTTTGCCCGGGCTTGCCGAGAGAATCCGCTTCAATCGCCTCGGTTATATCACTCATGCGGTCGATAGTCGGCAGGACATTGTCGATAAGCGCATCGATGAGCGAATATGCCAGGAAATCCGGGCCGCGTTTCATGAGGCGGTTGTCAGTCAGAAGCTGATAGCGGATTTCCTCAACGCTGTACAGGGGGAAATTGTGATTGCTCACAACGAAGTTCTTGCCGATGAAAATCGCCAGTTCAGCCGTCTCCACGATGTCTGATTCCACGGAATGATTCACCCCGTGGAAGATGGTGAAGATGTAGTCACCGTAATCGTCAATCTTCGGCGGGTGTATCTGTGTTTCAACACAGTCTTCAACTGCAAGCGGGTGGAAGTGAAACAGGTTCGTGAGCAGCGTCCCATCGTCGGCCGTGGTTTCCTGAATGTCGACCCATGTGAGACCTTCGCTCTCTTCCAACGCGTCTTGTAGCTGGTCCAGAGAGAGACCTTGTGTCAACACTCCATTGGGAGCTAGATAGTACGTACTGTGAATCATATCTTGATTCCTTGAATAGGGAGCTTCAACGATTCTAGCACTTCGAGGTTCCTGGCGGCAGTGTCTGTACGGACTGCTATGTGGAAACGGTGGACATGGCGACAGAAAGGAGCTGAGGGGACGAATGACGTGAACAAGAAATGAAAAACTGGCGACCCCGGGGGGATTCGAACCCCCGATCTCCACCGTGACAGGGTGGCATGTTAGGCCGCTACACCACGGGGCCAGTTGCTAAAACAGCGAAGCGAGTCTACCAATAAGCCTTCATGCGTGTCAAACTCTGGTGCAATCCACGAAGCTACTTGCCCGACCAGAGGTTGTCCTGATACTCCCAACCCCACATCTCACTGGCATACAGGTGCTTGTAGTCTCTCAGGTCTTTCCAGTAGTCCGGATATCGCCGGTTGGTCGAGAGTTTGAATACGCGTGGTAGCAGGTGCATCTCATGAGCGGCCCGCTCGAGGGATTCGCGGTCGTCGGGGTGAGCCAGTACATTGATGATGTCGTGTGCTTTCTCTGCCTGCGACTTGCCCGAAAGGTTGACGATGCCATTCTCTGTGGCAACCCAGGATACGAACTGGCTCGGCACATCGACAATCGTCCCCGGAGGCAGGTTCGGTACGAACCTGGGACGTCCTTTTGCATCACGAGACGTGGCCGCGAGCACTCCTCTGCCGCCCTTTGCCATCGCGCATCCCACGATGAACTGGAACTGGCCACCTGTCCCTGACACCGGGCGACCGGCGTGCAAACCGCAGGCATCCTGGCCGTAGAGGTCCATGGCGAGGAAGCCGTTGATGCCGATAGCGTGGTCATTCTTACTCAGGGTGGCGATGTTGTTGGTGTAGAAGGAGTCATATCCTGCGAAGAAGCTATTGTGGTGAAGGAACTGCTTGTATCTGTCCACGTTCAAGGGGAACATGAAATTGTAGGTGCAGCGGCCGGGGTCGAGGCTCTTGCGACTGTTGTCGATGCAGCCTGCCTCAATGAGAGTGAACATCCATTCCCCGCCCATCTCGGTATGCACTCCCAGGTGCTTGAGTCCGGCATCCTTCGCATTGAGGGCCACTGCAAGGGGAATGCCGCCAATACCTATTTGAAGGCAGTCGCCATCGCCCATGATTGACAGGATGTGGCGCGCTATCGCCCTGTCGGCTTCGGTGATGCCGGTTGCTGACTCGTTCACCTCCGGCCATCGGTAGGCCGGGTTCGAGAGGTCGACCTCGACGAAGTAGTCCACGTCTTCTATGGGGAGAAGCATGTTTCGCCCTGGCTCGCACCATGCATAGTCTTCACGAATCTCCACGACCGTCTTCCTGGCCGAGCGGACAGCGGTCATGGAATTGGCGACACCGTAGCTGAAGTTGACGAGTCCATTCTCTGGTGGAGCAACGGAGACAACTGCCCAATCGATAGCCGACTCGTCTTTCTTCCTGCGAGCCCAGCGGGAGTAGAGGTAGTTCATTCCGGCAGACCATCCCCAGTGTCCCCAGTCAACCGAGTGGCACTGGTCGTTCCACCTGCGGGTTTCGCCATTGAAGAAGTACTCGTGAAAGAGGCAATACTCAGCCTCGGGGTCCGCCTTTGCGAGCAAAGGTGCACACAATGTGCTGCATTGTGTCCAGAGTTCGATATCGTGCACCTTTCCCGGGCTATTTCCCAGCTTGCCACAGAGCGCGTCTATCGTCGCTACAGGGTCTGAGCCCGGCCCCCCCGTGTATATCCAGTCGCCCGTCTGTACCATGTCTGCCCACTGCGAAGCCGTGATGGTCTTGTCTCGAATCTGTCGTTGTTGTGGTGTGGTCATGTGAGCTCTCCTGCAGCAGATGTAAGCCCAATTCTAGCTGTACTGGGCCATTATGTCATCGGTTTTCGGCGCGCAAAGGTCGGTCATGCGCTGCCGTACGTATTCTTGACACTCCTCCTTTCTGTCAGCACAATAGGCCAGTTAGAAAGGAGCAAGCGCAAAGTGCCGAAGAAAACATCATGGACGGTGACGGTCGGTGACAAGACCCACAAGGTTGAAGTACAACGCAAGCCGTGGCTGGCCATTGGCGAAGTCAAAGTCGATGGCGAGAGGGTGACCATGTTCTCCGCCAAAGCGATGTCTATCACGATATTCCACTATCGGCAGCACCCGTTCACCATAGGCGACACGATGTTCATGGTTGTGATAAAGCCGAACTTCTTCGGCTACAAGTTCGACCTCACTCGTGACGGAGAACTCCTTCCTCCGGACGCGTAGTCTTCGATTTTGCTTTCTGCGCTCAACAACAGGATGAGAATACTGCTGACAAACGATGATGGCGTTGCTGCGCCCGGACTCTGGGCGGCTGCCCGAGAGCTGTCACGAGTTGGAGAGTTGACGGTAGTTGCTCCCAGCAAAGAGCGAAGTGGTGCGGGCACGTCGATAAGCCTCAGACGACCGATTCGGGTTCTTGAGGCAGTATCGGAAGTGGAAGGTGTTCGCGCATTCTCTGTGTCGGGGACACCGTCTGACAGTGCGATAGTTGCTATTAGAAGCCTCTTTGAGGAAAAGTTTGACCTCGTAGTCTCGGGGATCAACCGTGGGTCAAATCTCGGACATGATGTGTACGTGTCCGGTACCGTTGGGGCCGCAATGCAGGGATACCTGCATGACATTCCTTCCATAGCGGTCTCCATGTATGCCTATGCCGATCTTGATTTCAGCGGAGCGGCACGTGTTGCCGCACTTATCGCACGCCGTGTGGCAAGCGGAGCGCTCAGTGGGCCGATGCTGCTCAACGTGAATGCGCCGAATGTCGCCTTCGGAGCCATACAGGGCGTTGCGGTGACCAGCCTGAGCCAGAGCAACTATTGCGACAGGATTGACACCGATGTGGATGAGGAGGGGCACTACTACATGATTACCCGGCACGAAGACATGCATGAGGCGCCCGAAGGCACGGACCTCTGGGCGGTTGAGCATGGCAGAGTGTCGGTGACTCCTCTGCCGGACCGCGTCGTCGAAGAGAGATTCATTCAGCTACTTGAACGACTTGTTCCTGATATTCAGGATGAGTTGCTTGCGGCAGCCAACCAGCGCTCGTGAGGCTGACATCCAATCGAAGATACTCGCCACGTTGCTGCATCCTTCCCTTCTCCTTGTGTGCTCTCACCCTGCGTTGAATTGACCTGTTGTGAACCTCAGTGATAACATGCTGCTGGCCGCTGACCATACTGGCAGTGAGCCAGGGCAACTGAACGTGTTGTGGAAGCCTGCTTGGATCGATTGTCGACCGAGACGGGGTACATGGGATTATTCCTGAAGTCCTCTCGGTCATGTGTGCCGTGAGGGCTTTTTTTTGTGATGACAATGGCCGGTTCACTTACTGACGTGCCGGGATTGAAGGTGGGACACTTCTCTGACCGGGACGCTGCCACCGGATGCACGGTTGTACTGTGCGAACAGGGGGCCGTTCCTGGAGTGCATGTGAGTGGCGCCTCTCCCGGCGGCAGAGACATCGAACTGCTCAGACCTGGCTACTCTATCAATCTCGTGCATGGTGTTCTCCTCAGCGGTGGTAGCGCGTACGGACTGGATGCGGCTGCCGGTGTGATGAAGTACCTGGAAGAACGAGGCTTCGGCTATGATACCGTTGCAGGTGTCGTTCCTATCGTTCCCGCCGCAATCATCTTCGATCTCTCCATCGGGAATGCCGCAGTTCGTCCGACGCCAGACGATGCCTACGCAGCGTGTCTGTCGGCAAGTGATGAGCAGGCTGCGGAGGGAAGCGTCGGTGCAGGCAGTGGCGCAACTGTGGGCAAATGCCTTGGCATGGAGCACGCAACAAAGGGTGGAATCGGGATGGCAAGTGTGGATGTGGGGAGTGGCGTCATCGTTTCGGCGCTCATAGTCGTCAACGCGTGGGGAGATGTAGTGAGTCCTTCCTCCGGCGAGATACTGGCCGGGCCTCGGGACCTCGCCTTGCACTCCTTTTTGCGCACATCCGACCTGCTGAAACAACGCAGGATGAGGCGGCCCTTTCCTACGTCCAACACGGTCATAGGCGTCGTTGCCACAAATGCGAAACTGCGCAAGACTCAGACACACCGCATGGCTCAAATGGCGCAGGTGGGGCTCGCACGCACGATAGACCCCTGTGGGTCGATGTATGACGGAGATACGCTGTTCGTCCTGTCCTCCGGAGACAGGCGATGCGACATGAATGTCCTTGGCGTTGGTGCAGTGGAAGCGGTCACTCAGGCCGTGCAGAGAGCTGTTCTGCTGGCTAAGACTGTTGCCGGCGTGCCTGCCATTACGGACCTCAAGGAGCTTGAGAAATGAGAACTATGTTGAAGAGCAAGATTCACCGCGCGAGAGTGACGCAGGGTAATCTCGACTATGAGGGGAGCATCACTATCGACAAGACGCTCATGGAAGCCGCAGATATGCTTCCCTATGAGAAGGTCGATGTTCTCAATGTGAACAACGGTGCTCGATTCAGTACGTATGTCATCGAAGGTGAGGCCGGTTCAGGCACCATTGGTCTCAATGGTGCCGCCGCACGTATGGCGGTGGTGAACGACCTTGTCATCATCGTGACGTACCGGATGATGTCGGATGAGGATGCGAAGACGCTTGAACCGGTAGTAGTCCACGTCGACAGTAACAATCGCATCGTCTAGGTCTGCCGCCGTGCAGACTGGTGGTGAAACGCTATGCAGGTAATCAAGGAAGTCTCAAGTCTGAAGGAGCAGCGCTCCTCCTGGACCCATCCGGTCGGACTGGTACCCACGATGGGCTTTCTCCATGAGGGACACCTTTCGCTTGTGAGGAGGGCACGTGCCGAGAATGCGACGGTAGTCGTGACCATTTTCGTCAATCCAACGCAGTTCGGACCGACGGAGGACCTTGCGCTCTACCCGCGGGACATGGACCGAGACCTTGCATTGCTGGAACATGAGGGGGTGCATGCAGTCTTCGCACCACCTGCCTCCGAGATGTATCCTGAAGGTTATTCCACCTGGGTTGACATGGATGGAGTGACATCTTTGCTTGAAGGGGCTCTCCGTCCGGGGCATTTCCGTGGTGTTGCCACAGTGTGCAACAAGCTCTTCAACATCGCAGCTCCCGAACGAGCCTACTTCGGCCAGAAAGATGCACAGCAGGTTGCTGTCATCAAGACCATGGTTCAGGACCTCAATATGAATCTCGACATCGTTGTCGCTCCGATTGTGAGGGAGCCGGATGGTCTTGCGATGAGCAGCCGCAATGCCTACCTGTCACCAACTGAGAGAGTCGCTGCGACGGTGCTTTGCCGCGCTCTGATTGCAGCACGTTCATTGCGAATGGGAGGCTGCAGTGATGCGGGTGCGATTCGTACTCGCATGTCTGACATTGTGAAAGAAGAACCACTGGCGACGCTTGAGTACGCCACGGTGGTATCTCCCGTCTCATTCAAGGACCTGGGGTCAGTGGAAGGGTCGGCGCTTGCGGTTATTGCGGTGCGCATCGGCTCGACAAGGCTCATCGATAACATGCTGCTGGACTGACAAGAACGGGCACGCCACCTTCGTAGCGTGCCCTGTGCCTTTCATCCTTTTCGGACCTCTCTTGCAGACCGTCCTTTGCACTGGGTTATCCCTTGAGGTCTGCAGATACCGTCACACCAGCTTCTTCAAAGTATGCAATTGCTCCCGGATGCACTATCAGGCTCATGCCGTCCAGAGCCGAGTTGAGCGTAATGTCGTTCGCTTTTGTGTGGACCGTTCTGAGTTCATCGAGATGTTCGAACAGGATCTTGGTCATTTCATAGACCACGTCGTCGCTCAATTCTGAACTGACGCAAAGCATTGCCTGAACTGCAACGGTGGACACATCCGTGGTCATGCCGTACGTGCCTGCGGGAAGAATCTGCCGGACGTAGAACGGGTAGCCTGCGGCACCAAGAGCCGTGAGTATGTTATCCGGCACTTCGACGATTCTCACCTCTGATGAGACGGCGAGTTCCTCAATAGCAGAGGTTGGGGCACCGGCAACGAGGAATCCGACGTCAACCTGGCCAAGCTTGAGGGCGGACGCGGCCTCTCCGAAATTAAGGTCGAACCTGGTGATGCTGTCCCACACACCGGCTGCCTGAAGTACCTGCTCACAGCCAACTGCGGCACCGCTGCCCGGCGCCCCAACAGCCACATTCTTGCCTGCCATGTCTTCAAGAGACATGATGTTGCTGTCAGCTTTGACGACGAACTGTATGGTCTCCGGGTACCAGCATGCGATGCCTTGGAGTTCGGGAATTGGCGCATCGAACATGTTGATGCCCTTCCGGGCGTAGTAGGAAACGTCGTTCTGGACAAGCGCGGCCTGGCACTCTCCCGTGCCAATCGCCTTGCAGTTAGTGACGCTCGCGCCGCTCGTTGCGGCACTCGCATCGATGTTGTCGGAAAACTGGTTGAGTAATTCAGCGTACTTGGAACCAAGCGGGAAATAGGTTCCGCCCGTTCCTCCCGTGAAGACGGTGACCCCTGTCTTTCCGCTCGCTCCGGTGCAACCGGCCGTTCCTGCCAGTAACGCCGAGATGATAAGAATCAGAGCGAGAGACTTGAGCATTGACCTTGTCGCTAATCGCGCCACGTGACCTCCTTCATCAACAACTATTCATTGCGACGGGAATCGGTTCATGGCGTCCTCACAACACGAAACAAAAGGAGTGCAAATCCATTACAAGAGTGGAATATGTGCCACGCAACCAGCACGACACTGTGTTGAAGAACGCTATTGTGAAACAATAGTAATACTATAGTACCATTTCAAGTCAAGTCTCTCATGGATGGTGAAGGAGTCGTGTTCAGGAATGCGGAGCCATCGCGGGTCGCACTTTGAAACGGCTACTCCTGTTGTTGCTCGTTCCGCTTTGTGTTCCTGCCTCCGTGGTGGAGGTGAACGACGGTACGCTTAGATGCTGCGAAGTGTTGTGGTGGGGTGAGTGTGTTCCAGCAACGGTGTACTATCTGCACAGCGTGGAGTTGACGCGAGTGGAGGAGTTGTACGATGTGTGTGGAGACGGGATACAGCTCAGAAAGATGGTCTGGCAGTCGTTTGGAGCCGGGTTGCCCGATGAGTACGATTACTATGCGGATGGCTCGTACGTGAGTGAGACGGACATCAGTGTCGGTAGCACGCTCTCCTATTGGTTTCTCCCTCTCAACCGTGTGGAGATACGTGTTGCCGGAAGACTCGTGATTGATGGTCTGCAAGAGCCGTCGCATGTGAATCTGCGGGTGCGTCGGATACCACTATGCATCTGGTTGGCCGCCAGGGTGAAGTGTCAACCTGCCGTATGGTGAGCGCCTCGGCTCAGGTGGTGGTGGAATGCTGCGGAAACGACGTTGTTTGTGGCAAAGACATCGATGAGGCGGTGATGTTCGATGAGCAAAGAGCAGAAAAGAGGTGGCGTCGCAGGCCCGCAGTTGACCAGAGTGTTGAAATCGTGGCCTGCCCGGGTGGTGACTGCGGCATCCATTCTGTTCGGACTCTATGAGATAGTCTTCATATTCAATTTCAACTACACCCTGTACTCGCTGTTCGCCAGGTTTGGCATAGAACTTGGCTTTCTCAGGCACACCTTTCAGACGAAGCAGGGAATGGCATTCGTTCTGGCTATGGTGATGATCATCGCATTCATCCTCTATCCAGCCCGTCGACGGATGACCACGGAATCTCGTGTCGGCGTGACGGACTGGATTCTCGCCGCGGTGAGCGCCTTCTGCGCATTCTACATATTTGCTGTCTACAACAGGTATGCCCAGAATGCCGAGGTTCTGCTGCCTGACATCATCTTTGGACTGTTGACGGTGGTGCTCATTCTTGAGGCGACGAGGAGAGTCGTGGGCTGGGTCCTTCCTGCGGTCGTCGGGTCCTTCCTGCTTTTCGGCATTGTGGATCTGGGCTTCCGGTGGACACGCATCACACAACAGTTGTGTTTCGACGAAGGCATTCTTGGCATCCCGCTCATGGTCATGGTGACGTACGTGTTTGCCTTCGTCTTCTTCGGTGCGTTTCTGCTGCGCATAGGTGTGAGTGAGTACATAACGGAGTTCATGATATCCATTTTCGGTCCCAGGCCGGGAGGTCCAGCGAAGGCTGCTGTCGTGTCGAGCGGACTCATGGGCATGGTGAGTGGGAGTTCCGTGGCAAATGTCCTGACAACGGGTACGTTCACCATCCCACTGATGAAGAAGGCAGGGTATCCCTCAGAGGTAGCGGGAGCAATAGAGCCAGTGGCCTCGACGGGAGGGCAGCTCATGCCTCCTATCATGGGGGCTGCTGCGTTCATTATGGCCGAGTTTCTCGGCATTCCCTACCGCACGATAATCATAGCGGCCATCATTCCTGCTGTCGTGTACTACTTCAGCGTATACGTATTTGTCGACCTTGAGACCAAGCGCCTGGGGCTTGGAGGTATCGCCAGGGAGAAACCGGTCAGGTACTTCCTCCGCAAGACATACCTGTTCCTCCCTGTGGTGGTCATCACGGCTGCGCTACTGACAGGACTCCCACCACAGGTATGCGCAGTCTCTTCACTCGGAGTTGCAGTGTGGATATCCTGGGTGGCACGGGACAGTATCGCGGGGAGTGAACCACTGTACGTTGCGATTGCGCTGACCAGCACGGTGCTCATGTTCGCAGGTGAAGGGTCGAGTAGTGTGGCGGTTGCACTCCTGCTACTGATGGCGGCGTTGTTGCTGGTGTTGTCATTTGCGTCGAGTCTCGTCGTTCGCAACGAGAAGTTCTACATGAGTGAACTCTTCATTCTCTTCCTCGTGGTTGCCAGAGTGGGGAATGTGAGCAGTGAACAGGTACTGCTGCTCTCCGGGGTGATGGGTATTCTCATATCCATTCTTGTGTCTCGGTTCTCGAGGACCGCTGAAGGTCGTGCGATGGGTACCGCGACGTACGATGCGGTGGTTGCTGCGGGGAAGACCAGTGTGAGCGTGATGCTCGCGGCAGCGAGTGCCGGTCTTATCCAGGCAGTGTTGACCATGACAGGACTCATCACGTCTATCGGCTACGACCTGGTGTCGCTCACAGGTGGAGTCCTTCCTCTGTTGCTTCTTCTGGCGATGTTGTTCAGCCTGGTTCTTGGCATGGGAGTTCCCACAACGGCGAACTACATCATCACATCGCTCGTAGCTGCGCCCGCGATATTTCTAGTGGTGAAGGACATGGGTGTGTATGGAGTCCCGGTGCCGGGGTACTCCACAGCGATAGCGCTGCTCGCGGCACACTTCTTCGTCTTCTACTTCGGTATTCTTGCGGACGTGACGCCGCCGGTGGCGTTGGCCTCGTATGCCGGTTCGGCGCTGGCGAAGGGAGACTTCTGGAAGACGGCCATCAATGGCGTGAAGTATGCGTCGGCGGGCTATCTTGGCCCCTTCATATACTTCCTGCAACCGCAGATGTTCCTCGTGACAGTGGGTGATTGGAGTCTTCTTGCTGCGGCGGATGTGCTTTTCTGTGTGGTAGGTGCGCTCTGCGCGATGTACCTGCTTGCGATGGCTCTCACCGGCTGGTCAGGTGGCGCACTCAAGAAGATAGTAAGGGTTGCGCTCTTCCTGTGTTCGCTTGTGATTGCCTTCACGTTGCATCCGGCGGCCGTAGGTGGCGGACTTGTGGTAATTGTTGCTGTGAAGCGCTACCGCGGAAAGCTGGCACATATTCTCTATGCGGGCTCGAATTGGAGCGGGAGTGAAGAGAAATGAGTAGAGAGATAAGGGCGGTACACGTTGGTCTTGGTCCGATGGGGCTCAGGGTTGTGCAGCATGTTCTCACGGACAGGAAAGGCGTTCGTTACGTGGGGGCTGTGGATGTATCCCCGGACCTCGTAGGTCGGGACCTTGGGGAACTTGCCGGTGCTTCCTCCCTGGCCGGTCTGAAGGTCAGCTCTGATGCAGCGCGTGTCTTCCAGCATACACGGCCGGATATCGCAATCTACACAACGGTGTCCTCACTCAAGGACTTTCTTCCTCAGACGGAAGTGGCTCTCAAGAATGGCGTCAACGTGATTTCGACGTGTGAAGAACTCGCATTTCCTGCATTCGTTGATGCGGGACTCACAGAAACGTACGACAAGTTGTGCAGGAAGAATGAAGTCAGCATGCTGGGCACGGGCATAAACCCCGGGTTCCTGATGGACCTGAGGGCAACAGTCCTGTCTGCTGCGTGCACCGACGTCAAGAGAATTGAAATTACACGGAGGATGGACGCGACTCCACGACGGAAGCCGTTTCAGAGGAAGATAGGCGCTGGCATGGAGGTGGAGGCATACATGCGTGCCATGGAGTCGGGGGAGATAACGGGGCACGTTGGCCTGGAGATGTCCATCTGCCTTATTGCTGATGCGCTTGGCTGGAAATTGGATGCAGTACGTGTTGAGGGACCAGAGCCTGTCATAGCCAGAGAAGAGGTCTCATCGGAACACTTCCGGGTTGCAAATGGACAGGTAAAGGGAACGATGCAGGAAGCGGTGGGGATTGTTGCGGGAGAGAACAGGATACGTTTGAATTTCTCCGCGTTCCTCGGAGCTCAGCCGTCATTCGATGAGGTTGTGATAGTGGGAACCCCTGAGATACGTGCACGGGTCAGCCCGTGCTGGCACGGGGACTACGGCACGGTGGCGATGGCAGTGAACCTGATACCGGCAGTTATCAACGCGCGACCCGGGCTGCTGACTATCAACGATATCGTGCCCGTCTCCTTCAAATCGGGGAATCTTGGCAACTTCGTCACAATTGGCGCGTGAAAGGGTTTGCAAGCGCTGCCAAGTCTGTTACAATACTCCGTCCTCGCGCCGGGAGGCGGCGGGGAAGTGAGGCGTGGCTGGGGAGTTTGACAGGCAACCACCTTCTCAGGTAGAATCCTGTTTCGCGAGTTACGCGTCCGTACGTTAAAAACTGAATACGTTTTGTGTCTGGCTTGATGTAGGTCAAGGGATTAAGGGCACATGGTGGATGCCTTGGCATCAGCGAGCGATGAAGGGCGCGGCAAGACTGCGATAAGCCTCGGTTAGCTGTCCAGCTAGCTTAGCCGGGGATTCCCGAATGGGGCAACCCGCCTGGAGTAATATCCAGGCACCCGTACACGCGGGGGCAAACCGAGCGAACTGAAACATCTTAGTAGCTCGAGGAAAAGAAATCAAAAGAGATTCCCTTAGTAGTGGCGAACGAAAGGGGACGAGCCCAAACCAGTGTAGTCGAAAGGCTGCATTGGGGTTGTAAGACACAGGAAGGCGGATCCGATATCCGCGACGGAGTTACAAAGTTTCATCTTAGTCGAAGGTCTCTGGAAGGGGCCACCAAAGAGGGTGACAGTCCCGTAGGCGAAAAGATAGAAACCTCCGCTTGTGTTCTTGAGTACCACGGGACACGTGAAATCTTGTGGGAAGCAGGGGGGACCACCCTCCAAGGCTAAATATTGCTGATGACCGATAGTGGACTAGTACCGTGAGGGAAAGGTGAAAAGTACCCCGGGAGGGGAGTGAAATAGAACCTGAAACCATGTGCTTACAAGCAGTCAGAGGTTCGCTTCGGCGGACTGATGGCGTGCCTATTGAAGAATGAGCCAGCGAGTTAATTTATGTGGCAAGGTTAAGCAACGTTCGTTGTGGAGCCGAAGCGAAAGCGAGTCCGAATAGGGCGTTGAGTCGCATGAATTAGACCCGAAACCGGGTGATCTAACCATGGCCAGAGTGAAGCTCGAGTAAAACCGAGTGGAGGCTCGAACTGGTGAATGAGACAAAATTCTCGGATGAGCTGTGGTTAGTGCAGGTGAAATGCCAAACGAACCCGGAAATAGCTGGTTCTCCCCGAAATGCATTTAGGTGCAGCCTCAGGTTGTAGCCTGCGGGGGTAGAGCTCTGGATGAGCCAGGGGCCGTGAGGTTGCCGAACTCAACCAAACTGCAAATACCGCAGGTGTTAATCCTGGGAGTGAGACTGCGAGGGATAAGCCCCGTAGTCGAGAGGGAAACAGCCCAGACCATCAGCTAAGGTCCCTAAAATAGGCTAAGTGGCAAAGGCGGTGGCGTTGCACAAACAACCAGAAGGTTGGCTTAGAAGCAGCCATCCTTTAAAGAGTGCGTAACAGCTCAC
>JAFGFT010000047.1 GCA_016930935.1 Dehalococcoidia bacterium
GGCTTCAAGACTGTTGGATTCGAGTCTGACGTATTGTCTTTCTCCAGCGTGCGCTCGATTGAAACAGGTCTCAGCCAGGCTGCTCCCGGCTGTCGTGCAATACCGGCGGATGGCCTTGTGGAGACCTTGCGCATGGTCAAGAATGATGCCGAGATAGCTCTGATACAGAAAGCGTGCGTCCTTGCGGACGGGGTCTTCAGCCATGTGTGCTCGGTGATTCATGTGGGAATGACTGAGAGGGAACTGGCGTGGGGTATCGAGAAGTGGCTGCGGGAGAATGGCAGCGGTGCGGTTCCGTTCAATATCATCGTGGCCTCCGGTCCGAATTCAGCACTTCCACATCATGAGCCGGGGGAGAGGACGTTTGCCATGGGCGAGCCAATCGTGATGGACCTTGGGGCAACGGTTGGGGGATACTGTAGCGACATGACGCGCACAGTGTTTCTTGGGGAGATAGACGGGAAGTTCGCGAACGTGTACGAGACCGTACTTGAAGCCCAGCAGAGGGCGATTGCCGGTATCAGTGCGGAAATGGCAGCTTCAGATGCCGATGAACTTGCCAGGAGTGTGATTCGGAGTGCAGGCTTCGGGGATGCGTTCGGGCACGGATTGGGGCACGGAGTGGGACTGCAGGTGCATGAACGGCCTACCGTGAGTTTCCGCTCGGCGGATGTGCTCACGAACGGAATGGTGTTCACTGTGGAACCTGGAATTTACCTCTTGGGTCTGGGTGGTGTTAGAATTGAAGACACGGTTATGCTGAGCGCTGGCATGGCGAAGAGGCTGACCTTTTCCAACAAGTCGGGCCCCGTCATGGAATTGCGTTGAGCGGGACGGATGCTTCGGTCGCGTCTCTGGTGTAGTTCACTGGTTCGGGGCGCATGTGTTTCATGGAATCACATCGCGCACAGATATCAATGAAAGGAGTATTACATGATTGACGCAGGACAACTGCGCAAGGGTATTGCCATTGAACTTGAGGGCAAGCTCTACCAGGTTGTGGAATTCACGCACATCAAGATAGGCCGCGGTTCAGCCCAGGTAAAGCTCAGGCTGCGGGATGTCAGGGGTGGTGGAGTTATCGAACGGGCCTTCCAGGCGACTGAGCGCTTTGAGTCAGCCTTTCTGGACAGGCGTGCGGTACAGTACCTCTACTCTGATGGTGATACCTACCACTTCATGGACGATGAGTCTTTCGAGCAAGTGGAGTTGGACTCGGAGAAGCTGGGTGATAGTGTGAAGTACCTGAAGGATGGTCTCTCTCTTGAGATTCTCGTTCATGGCAGCGACATCGTCAGCGTTGAACTACCTGTCGCGGTTGAGCTTGAGGTTGTGGAGACGGAGCCTGGCTTCAAGGGCAACACTGCGACTGGAGGCACCAAGCCGGCAACACTTGAGACCGGTGTTGTGGTGAATGTACCCCTGTTCATGTCGGTGGGAGACAGAGTCAAGGTAGACACCCGTACCGGGCAGTATCTTGAGAAGGCTTCTTGACGAAGATTGATCTGCACGTTCATACGTGCTATTCAAGCGACAGCAATACCTCGCTGACGGCCATAGCAGAGCAGTGCCGGCGAGCAAGTGTGGACGGTGTCGCAATCACTGACCACAACTGTATCGAGGGAGCCCTGCGCCTCCGCGAGATGGGCACTGTTCGTGTGATCGTAGGTGAGGAGATTCGTACAGCCTGCGGAGAGTTGATTGGACTCTTTCTTGAACGACTGATTCCCAAAGGCTTGTCTCCGATGGAAACGATTCGTCTTGTGCGAGAGCAGGGTGGATTGGTATGCGTACCTCACCCTCTCGGGAGACGACCCTTCTCATCCCGGAACTCCCTGGGTACCGTGGCTGATGGTCACTACTTTCCCTCGAAGCCTGTGCTCAGTCGCAACAGCCTGTTGACAGATGAGATTCTGGGGCAGGTGGACATGGTGGAGGTGATGAACGCGCGGACTGCATTTGAAAGCACGTGGATTGCCTGCCGACACCTCGCTGACATGAATGAATTGATACCGTGTGCTGGAAGTGACGCTCACACCCTACGTGAGATTGGGCGGGCTACTGTTGAAATTGCGGAGTTCTCAGATGCACAGACCTTCATGGCGGCGATGCGGAAGGCCCGCCTGTCCGGTGTCAAATCCAGCATGTTCATCCATTTCGCGAGCGCCTACGCGAAAGTATTGAGGAGCAAAGCATGTTGAATCTGGGTTGGATGTCAACGGCCCGTGGCGAAACCTCACTCAACCTACTGCGGGTTGTCTGTGCGGACATACAGGCTGGGAATCTCGATGCCCGCATCTCCTTCGTTCTCTGCAACAGGGAGCCGGGTGAGGCGGCCCAGACAGACCTGTTCTTCGAGTATGTTCGCTCGCAGGGATTACCTCTTGTCTGTGAATCGTCACGCGCATTCAGACAAGAGAATCCCGGTCCGGAGTGGCGGACGAAGTTCGACCAACTTCTCGCGAGCCGAATTGAATCGTTTGATGTCGATGTGTTTCTCCTCGCCGGCTATATGCTTATCGTGAGCGACTTTCTGTGCACGCGCTACGTGATGCTGAACCTTCACCCAGCGCTTCCTGACGGTCCGAAGGGTACATGGCATGAGGTGATGGCGGAGCTTGCGCGCACGAATGCGCCGCAGACCGGCGCCATGGTGCACATCGTGACTCCTGAACTTGATCGTGGCCCCACGGCTTCGTACTTCTCGTTCTCACTTGAGACCGAGCCATTTGCGTCCCTGCGCAGTACGAGTGATACCGAGGCTCTGGCGCATCAGATACGGAAGCACGAAGTGAGACGCGAATTTCCGCTGATTCTTGCGACGCTTCGCGCACTCGCCAACGGCGATATGGTCATCGCAGATGGGCACGTATGTGACAGCGGTGGCAGAGTGCTCGACGGTGGGAAAGACCTCACGGCAGAGGTTGAGCGCGTCGTGAACAAATCCCAGACGTCCTCGTGAGCTGCCGGTCTCCGTGTTGGTTGGTGTGCAGGGCGGAACCATGCGCAGACGAAGCCTGGTCTGAGGACCCAGGGAAAGCAAAATAGAGGGCGCGGACTGTCACACTTGTTTTGTGGGATCAGCCCGCGCCGCGATTGAGCCTTTCTAGGGAACGATTGCGGTGCCGGGGTTGAGGATGTTGTTGGGGTCGAAGGCCTTCTTGATGTCCCTCATTATCTGCTTCTGCCGGTCATCGGTGTAGCGATCCAGCATGTGGACACCCTTTTTGCCTATTCCGTGCTCCGCAGTGATTGTCCCACCCATCTTGATGGCAAGCGCGTAGATGTCATCTTTGATGTCACTCAGGATGCCCATGTTCGCGATTTCCTGCTTCAGGATGTGATGGAAGTTGCCGTCGGCGACATGCCCAACGACAGGAATCTTGACGCCGTACTTCTCGGCAATCTTGTCCACTTCATTCATGAACACAGCGACGTCGCCTGGCGGTACCGCGGTGTCGAGCGAATCGGCGTTTGGAGACACTGCTGATTGCACCTCGCTGCGAATCTTGAGGATATCCGACTGCTCTTCACGGCGTTCGGCCATAAGAGTATCGACAGCATTGTGCTTCTGGCACACTTCGGCGACCTGTTCGGCCTGAGAGTACACCTCGTCTTCGTTTGCGCCAGAGAGGATGACGATGAGGTAGGCAGTTCCTTTCTGCGCAGGCCATGTCATCCCAAGGTAGTTCGCCGTGAGGTCCGCAATCTCCTTGTCCATGAACTCGACGGCGAGCGGTATGACTCCTGCCTGGAGGATTGCCGGTACGGCATTGACTGCTTCGGTGCGGTCAGCAAAAGAGACGACCATGGTGGCGGTCCCTGGAAAGCGAGGATAGAGACGCAGCACCACCTTGGTGACCACGCCGAGTATGCCCTCGCTGTCGACCATCAGGTGCAGGAGTGGAAGGCCTGAGTTGTTCTTGAGAAGCTTGCCTCCCATACTGACAATTTCGCCTGTAGGAAGGACGACTTCGAGGCCCTTGACGTAGTTGCGCATCACGCCGAACTTCACGGCTCGTGCGCCACCTGCGTTACAGACCACCAGTCCTCCGAGTTGCGCGCCTTCATCGCCGGGGTGTGGAGGGAAGGACATGTTCTTGGCATCGGCAGCCTCGAGGAGTTGACCGAGCGTGACGCCCGCCTCCGCAACTGCCATCAGGCTCTTCGTGTCAATCTCCTCAATCTTGTCGAACCTCTCCATGGAGATGACGATACCGTCCAGCGTCGGAATTGCGGCTCCGGCCATACCGGTTCCCCCGCCTCGCACGTACACGGGCGTCTTCTCTTGATTTGCGAGCTTCATGATTGAGGATATCTCTTGAGCTGTTGCAGGCTTGACGACGATGACGTTCTCAGCGGCCTTCGGCATCATGGCCGGAGGGGTCGCGTCGACTTTGTACGGCTCCGTCTGCTCTTTGGCGGTTACTACCCAGTCGCTGCCGACAATCTTCTCGAGGTCTGCTGCCGAAACCATAGTATTAGCTCCTTCGTTGCGCTTCAGCAGTCAACTTGGGGACCACTTCGTAGAGGTCACCAACGATGCCGTAGTCCGCAACTTTGAATATCGGGGCCGATGGGTCTGCGTTAATAGCGACGATAACGTCGGAATCGCGCATCCCTGCCAGGTGCTGGGGGCTTCCCGAGACGCCGACCGCGAAATACAGCTTCGGTTTCACGGTATTGCCACTGAATCCGACCTGGTGTTGCTTGCCCATCCACGCATCGTCAACAATGGGGCGTGTGCAGCCTACTGTGCCACCAAGTGCGGTGGCGAGTTCTTCCAGAAGGGCGAAATCGCCGGCACTCTTGATGCCGCGTCCGCCACAGACAACAACTTCGGCTTCAGCGATGTTGACTCCGCCGGCACTCGTCTTGTCGACGATCTTCATGAGCGGGTCAACCAGTTCGGTGTCCATGCGGACTATCTCGCCTGTCCTGGATTCGTCACGCGGGAGCTTCTGCATGACCTTATAGCGAACAGTCGCCATCTGTGGGCGGGTTGTCGTTCGGATATGGGCGAAGATGTTGCCGCTGAATGCGGGGCGGATCTGGATGAGATTGCCTTCGTCACCGACCTCAAGGGCGGTGCAGTCAGCCGTGAGTCCAGTTGCGAGCGCCGCTGCGATACGAGGTCCAAGCGAACGACCCAGGTGAGTTGCGCCAACGAGGAGCGTCTCCGGTTTCACTTCATTCACGAGACGCACGAGATTGTGCTTGTAATTCAAGAGGTCGAATTCCGCGAGAGCGGGATTGTCGAAGTAGTAGACCTTCTGGGCACCGTAGTAGAACAGTTCATTAATCTCATCACCAATGTTGCTGCCCAGCAGCACGCTTGAAACCTCGATTCCAAGTTTCTGAGCAATCTCCGTTCCCTTTCCGAGCAACTCGTAGGAGACAGGGTGAATCCGACCTTCCGTCTGCTCTGCGAAAACCATCAATCCTTTGTATTCGTTCATTTTGCACTCCCGAGCAGGCCGAGCGACTGAAGAGCATCGGCGACTTTGGTTGTAGCTTCATCAAGGTTGCCGCGGAACATCTCTCCCTTCCTGCCCTCTTCTGACGGAATGATGACCTTGTTGAGCCTGGTGGGTGAACCTTTCAGTCCGAGGTTTGCTGGGTCAGCGACATCCGCGATGTCGGCCGCACTCCATTTCTCTATCTCCGCCTTGCGAGCCTTCATCTTATCAGCGAAGCTGGGAAGACGAGGAACGTTGATGTCTTTCGTGACGGTCAAGAGCGCAGGCAGCGGTGATTCTATGCCATAGCTCGCACTTTCCATGTCGCACGTCACCGTGATGGTCTTGTCATTCGCATCACGTACGGCGGAGACATAGGCTACATGCGGGATGTTCAGCCACTCTGCTATCTCTGGGCCTACCTGCCCGGTATCGCCATCGACTGTCTTCTCTCCGCAGACAATCAGATCGTAGTCACCGAGCTTCTTGATTGCGCTTGCCAGTGTGTAGGAAGTCGCCCATGTATCTGCACCGGCAAATGCTTTGTCGGCGAGCAGTACACCGCGATCTGCGCCTCGTGCCAGGCTGTCCCTGACCGAGGATTCCGCCTGCGCGGGCCCCATACTGATGGTGGTCACCGTACCACCGAGTTTTTCTTTCAGCTGGACTGCCGCCTCAAGAGCGTTCAAGTCGAATGGGTTGATCTCCCCGGAAGCGGAACTTCTGTCGATTCTGCCCGCCTCGGTGTCGAACTTGACACGTTCCATGTCAGGCACCTGTTTGATGGGGACGATGATATGAGCCATTGAGGTTCCTCCGTGTAGGTTTCAGTGGGTTCGCTGGTTTGTCTTGGCCCTCCCCAAGGCCTCCTTTCTGTGCCGGCTTCATTACATAGGCGTAAAAAAGGCCGACCTTGCAGGCTATGCAAGATCGGCCGATACGTTCGCACAATCTTGAATCAAGAGCAAGAGTGTGTTGTGAGACATATGCTTTCGCCGGAGCAGTGTTGAATCATACCATAACCATTGTACCTATTTGTACATCAATCCTGGCAGCCACAGAGAAAGTTGCGGAAAGATAATCACCAGTGCAATCCCGACGAACTGAAGGAGCAGGAAAGGAACGACGCCCTTGTAGATATGGCTCATCGTTACTTCCGGCGGCGATACTCCCTTGAGATAGAACATGGAATAGGCAAACGGTGGCGTGAGGAAACATGTTTGCAGGTTGACTGCGACAATCATCGCCCACCACAAGGGGTCGAAGCCAAGTTCCATCGCAACTGGAGTGAAAATTGGTACGACGATGTAGAGGATGCCAATCCAGTCAATGAACATGCCCAGGATGATGAGGATAATCATCATTACCAGGACGACGCCCCACTTGCCGAATGGCAATGCGAGAAGGAATGAGGATATGAGCTTGCATCCACCAAGCGCGGTGAAGACACCGCTGAACAGAGTGGCTCCAAGGGCCACGAACATGACCATCGCGGTTATGCGCAGAGTAGACTTGGCGGACTCGTAGAATCCTTGCCACGTGAGTTTGCGATACGCGAGGGCTATCAGAACGGCGCCAAACGCTCCCACGGCTGCTGCCTCTGTGGCGGCCGCGATGCCGAAGAATATTGAACCCAGCACCGCGAGGATGAGGAACAACGTCGGAAGCATATTGATGGAAATGGATTGCAGCAGTTGCAGCTTTGGTACTCTACGGTCTTCGACCGGAATGGGAGGTCCCCATGATGGGTTGATGAGGCACGCCGCTGCAACGTATACGAGATACAGAGTTGCGAGCATCAATCCGGGAACGAAGGCTGCCATGAAGAGGCGCGATACAGATATGTTCGCCATTGGTCCGTAGAGCAGCAACATCACGCTCGGTGGTATGAGGATGCCAAGCGTGCCGCCCGCACATATGGTTCCGGTGGCCAATGGAATGTTGTAGCCTCGCTTGAGCATGGCAGGCAGCGCTAGGAGGCCCATTGTGGTAACAGATGCACCAATGACGCCTGTGCAGGCCGCGAACATCGTACAGATGACGACGGTGACTATGGCGAGTCCGCCCTTAAGGCCTCCCATCGCCAGATGAAGCGACCCGTAGAGCCTGTCGGCGACTTCCGACCGTTCAAGCATCGCCCCCATAAATACGAATAGCGGCACAGCCGGCAGCACTTCACTCGCCATGATTCCGAACATCCGGTGGGTGAACTGCGTGTAGACCTGCGGTGCCCAGCCTCCCAGAATGCCGAAGGCAAGGCCAAGGAATGCGAGTGAAAGGTATAAGGGCACACCGGCCAGAACGAGTACGAGTATGCCGACAAACATGACAATGGCCAGCTGCTCGGGGCTCATATTCTCTCTCCTTTGATGGCAAAGGCGAGATTCCTTAGTGTCTCGGACAGAGCCTGCAGGGCAAAGAGAATGAGCCCTACCGCCATCACAATCTTCACTGGGTAGACTGGTGGTTGCCAGTAGCTCAGGTAGGAAGTCTCGCGTATCAACCAGGAGTGGTGCGCAAACTGAGCGGCATAGACAATGAGTATGTAGAAGAGGGGAAAGAACATCACGAGGTACATCAGCGAATCAAAGATCGCTTTTGCCCTGTCGGAGAGGTTCCTCCAGAAGATATCAACCCGTATGTGTCCATTGTGCAATAGGGTGTAAGCTCCACCGAGCATGAACATTGCGCCGTATTCCATCCATGTCATCTCGTAGGCCCACTTTGTGGGACTCTGCAAGGCGTACCGCATGAACACGTCGTACACCGTTCCCGCAATGAGCGGGA
Source organism: Dehalococcoidia bacterium (assembly GCA_016930935.1). Taxonomy (GTDB): domain Bacteria; phylum Chloroflexota; class Dehalococcoidia; order GIF9; family AB-539-J10; genus SKVJ01. The sequence goes on from JAFGFT010000047.1 coordinate 8,247, forward strand.
TGATGAGAAGACAGAATATCTTGCCCGACCACTCGCTGATCGAATCAATTGATTGGACTATGCGTCGAGTGATATTCAAAAGGTCACCTCAATGGCGCAACTGCCCCTTTCGGGGCAGTTGCGCTCTCTGATACATCGCGTATTCTTGTGAACCGTCACTACTCAACCGTAATCTGCGCTTCGACGGTCTGCAGGTCCTTGTACGGGGTATATACCTGCAGGAAATCTTTCTGAGACTGCCACACTTTCTGGAACAACGCGTCATCGTAGTTGTCGTACTTCTCGATGAAGCGATCCATGATGTCCTGTTGCATCTCAACCGGATATTTCATGAACGTGGTGCCGTAGTCATCGTATTTCGAGATGACTTCGCAGTCAGACATCACCCATGCCGATGCTGCTTTGACTCCACCGAGGTCTGACGCGGCGACAACAATCGCTTGCAGGTCCGCAGGAAGCGCATTGAAGGAGTCGTTGTTGAGAAGAACCTCGTTGAATCCAGCAATCTGATGCAGACCGGGGAAGTACATGTAGTCAGCGACTTCGTGGAACCCGAGACCCCAGTCAGATGTTGGCGTGCTGAATTCGGCCGCATCGAGCGTACCCCTCTCCAGAGACGGTACAATCTCACCGCCCGGAAGGGTAACCACTGCGGCGCCCATCTCGCTCAGGATTTCTCCCCAGATGAGAACCGTGCGGTATTTGACGCCGGCGAAGTCTTCGAGTGAGGTGATTTCGCTGTTGGACCAACCACCACCCTCGGCCCAGAGCCATCCGCCTGGAATGACCTTCAGGTCATTGCCGTAGGTTTCCTGCCAAAGCTCTTTCCCTCCGCCCTGGTACATCCATGTCATGTAGCCAACCACATCCATGAACGCAGGTGTGGCGGCGAACATTGTGGCAGCCGGGAACTTTCCGATCCAGTATCCTGCCCAGGAATGAGACATGTCGAGCGTTCCATCGCGGACTGCCTCGTAGCACTCAAATGCCGGCACGATCTCGCCGGCGACGTACATGTCGATGTCGATTCTACCGTTGCTCAGTTCCTCTACGTCTTTCACCCATTGCTCGACCAGGAACTGCTGCCTTGGAAGACTGGCGGGCCAGACCGATTGACAGGTCCATTTGATGACCTCATCCCCTGCTGCAGCAGGCGTTGCGCCTGTCTGGCTTCCCGGTGTTCCGGTTTCGGATGGCTGGCTTGCCTGGGGTGCACAGCCGACAAGAAGCATTGAAACAATGGTTGCAATCAGTCCCATAGTGAGTAGAACGTGCTTATTCACTGTATTCCTCCTCTCTATCTGTCTGTGAGTCGCCGAATCGTTCGCTGGCCAGATTTGCCAAATCTGGGCGGCACCTCCTTCAAATGACTGCCTTCGCGCTGACGCCACACAGTGCTGAACCCAGGTGGAGTGTGCAGGTCAAGGGTGACACGCAATACTGCATGGTCTGAGGTGGCCCGATTCGGACAATAGGGATAGGGCACCACGCACGGGCAGCCTGAAGAAGTGCGCGAAATACGTTACTGACTCGCACAGTTCGGCGACTGGACGCACGACGACAACAGACCATACGGCGTCGGAAGCCATTTGCTGCGACACGGCCAGACTGTTCTGCGATTACTCGACAGAGGGAGCTGTCCAGCCCTGTTGGACGGAGACGGTATCACAGGGGGTCGAGGGGAAGCAATAGCGCAGGGAGCGCTTCAGGGATTTTCCGCGGGAGAAGAGGCTAGTCGCGGCGTCCTGTGTTTTTGATGAGCCAGACAATCACAATCCCGCCAAATACGACCAGGAAGATGACGGTTGCCAGCCCCAAAGGCCCCAATCCCCCAAACGCCTCTGAGGCGGCTGGGGGAAGCGCGTATGTTCCACCATGGAGCGGATTGGCGGCTATCATTTCTTCTCTGGCTTCGTCAGGATTTCGTCAATGAGGCCGTATTCTTTGGCCTGCTCGGGGTCGAGATAGAAATCGCGGTCGATATCGTGAGATATCTTGTCGATGCTCTGTCCGGTCTGAGCAGCAAGGATATCGCGAATCTTCTCCTGCATCCGCATGATTTCGCGGGCAGCTATCTGGATGTCTGAGGCCTGTCCCTGTGCACCACCAAGCGCCTGGTGGAGGTGAATTGTGGCATTTGGCAGAGCGTAGCGTTTGCCCTTTGCACCGGAGCAAAGCAGCACCGTAGCCATACTGGCGGCGAGGCCGACACATATCGTGGACACGGGGGCTCTCAGCAACTGAATCGTGTCATAGATGGCGAGCCCTGCACTGATAACGCCACCCGGTGAGTGGACGTACAGGCTGATGTCCTTCTCAGGGTCCTCACGATCGAGGTACAGAAGCTGTGCCACGATGAGGTTGGCGACCTGGTCGTTGATTGCGGTGCCCAGGAAAATGATTCTCTCTCTCAGCAGGAGAGAATAGATGTCGTACGCTCGTTCTCCTCGTGCGCCGGTCTCTGTCACTGTGGGAATGACGATTTGATTGAGATTATCCATTGTTCTCCTCTTCCTCCGGTGTACCCTTGTCTTCCGTTGACGGTTCTGCAGCCGTTTCGGTGTCGGCTGTCACAATGGCGGCGAGCCGGTCCAGGGTGAGATTGGTGCGAATCCGGTTCGCCAGAGACTCCCTCATTTGGGGCGTGTCCAGGTAGGCACGCGCCTTCTCTTTGTCCTTGGATTGGCTCAGGAGTTCTTCGATTCTGTTGTCCACGTCGGAATCAGTGGTCTCAATACCTTCTTGTTCGGCTATCTCATTCAGTATGAGTCCGTTGACGATACGTTTGTGGGCTGCGGGCCGCATGGCGGTCATCATGTCTTCGATTGTTCTGTTGCTCATACGGAGATAGTCTTCGACGGTCTTGTAGCCGTACTGTCGGGCTTCGCCCTCGATGAGCTCAGCAATCTCCCTGTCTTCCATGTAGGGGGCGAAGTCTACTTCGCCTTGTGCTTCAATCGCGTCCAGAGCACTGTGAATGAGGGCCGTCCTCGCCTGGCTCTGCGCATTCGACTCAAGGTCCGTTCCGACTCTCTCCTTCAGAGCGTCGAGCGTCTCGAAACCAAATGTCTCCGCAAGGGCGTCCGTCAACTCAGGAAGCTTCTTCTCCTGTACCTGCTGGACGGTCACACTGCAGGCGCACTCCTTGCCGGCGAGTTCCGTGATGCGGAAGTCTTCAGGTACTGTCAGTGTGAAGTCTTTGGTCTCTCCGGGGGAGAGTCCCTCAATGCTCTCTGCAAATCCGGGCAACGGCATCTTCGATTCCGCAACCATCTCGTAGGTCACCTGTTTGTGGTCGAGGAACGGCTGATCCGCCGCAGTTGCTTTCACATCGATTGAGGCGAAATCTCCAAATGCGAGTGGTCGTTCAACAGGCGTCAGTACTGCCTGGCTCTCGCGAAGCCGGTCGATGGCTTCACTGACATGTTCCTCGGTAACGTCAGCCAGCTCGTGCTTCACTCTCACTGACTTGTAGTCGCCCAGGGAGACGTGTGCCTGGAGTGGCACGGTGACCTCGAATATGGGTGGCTCACGTTGTTCAAGCTTAATCTGAGGATTGGCCACGGGGTGGATGTCATGCGTGTCCAGCGCTTGTTCATAGAGGGCAGAGAACAATTGCTCAATCGCTTCATCGATTATGGCCTCTTTGCCCAGGTGTTGTTCAAGGATGTGTCGTGGTGCCTTTCCCTTGCGGAACCCTGGCACAGTGGTGTGCTGGGACAGGTGTTTCACTGCTGCAGCCTGGGCAGCCGCGAATTCGTCTGCCTCGGCTTCGATGTGAAGCTGAACCTGTCTGCGTTCGATTTCTGTTGCGGTACTTTTCATCGTGTTATGTCCTATCTATTGATTGTTGCTTCAGGCTCAAGTTGAGCTCGTCGAGTTGCTGTGTGTCAACCGCCGAGGGGCTGTCCATCATAAGGTCAACGGCGTTCTGATTCTTCGGGAATGCCATAACCTCTCTGATGCTATCCTCGTTGGTGAGAATCATGACCAATCGGTCGATACCGATAGCGATGCCGGCATGAGGTGGCGCTCCATACTGCAGTGCCTGCAGGAAGTAGCCGAACCGGTCTTCAATCTGTTCGGGCGTGTATCCGAGCAACCCGAATACCTTCTCCTGCATCGCGCGACGATGGATTCTCACGCTACCGCTGCCGAGTTCGCTGCCATTGCAGACGATGTCGTAGTGCCTGCCACCCACCGAGCCGGGTTCGGTATCCAGGAGCGCTTCATGTTCCGGTCTGGGCGCCGTGAACGGATGGTGCATAGAGTCCCACCCTTCCGTATCAGGATTCCAGTGAAAGAGGGGGAACTTCAGTACGAAACAGAAGGCAAAGACGTTCGGGTCGGCCAGCTTGAGGCGCTGCGCCATTTCTCGTCGCAGTACATCGAGGACCTTGCAGACAACCTCTTCCTGGTCTGCGACGAGGAGTATGAGGTCGCCGTCACCTGCACCGAATCGTGCAAGCATGGTGCTCATCTGCTGGCTCTCAAGATGCTTGGTGAGTACGGACTTGATTCCCTCGTCGCCGAGGGACATGTCATTGACCGATACGGTCATGAGTCCCTTCGCGCCCGCGGCGCTCGCTCTGGCGATGAGGTCATTCAACTGGCTCTTGGTATAGGGCGCACA
>JAFGFT010000048.1 GCA_016930935.1 Dehalococcoidia bacterium
CCCGACGACTGGACACACGATACAACCGGTATCGATAGCTCACTCACTACACGCCCTCCATCTCACTACCTCGAGTAGTATTCAACAACAGCCTTTCCGCTCAACCTGCTGTCAACATCCTCACTCGTCGGCAAACTCACCACTGTCGCCCTCATGTGGTCCTCGTTAAAACTCAACCACATGGGAACATTGCGACTCTGCACATGCGCGGCCGCAACCTTGTACAACTCTGTCTTGGTGCTCTGTTCACGCCAGCTGATCTCATCGCCTACCTTCACCAGATACGAAGGGACATCCACACGCCGACCGTTGACCCGAATGTGGCGATGGCGCACGATCTGTCGCGCATGCTGCCGCGACTCGCCAAACCCAAGACGATATGCCACATTGTCGAGCCGCCGCTCAAGGAGACTCATCATGTTGTCGCCTGTCATACCGGGCATGCGCTCCGCCTCAGCGAAGAAACGCCTGAACTGCGCCTCGAGAACGCCGTACGAGAAACGCACCCTCTGCTTCTCTTTCAACTGCAGTCCGCGATCAGATACCCTTCGGCGCACCTTCGGACGGGCACCACGAGGAGCGTTGCTCTTTCGTTCCAGAGCACACTTCGAACTGTTGCACCGCTCTCCCTTGAGCATCAACTTCTCGCCGATGTAGCGACACTGCGAGCATTTCGGTCCAATATAGCGTCCCATAGAATTACACTCTCCTCCTGCCCCTAGGGCGACAACCATCATGTGGAATCGGGGTCACGTCGCGAATGCTCGTCACCACCAACCCCGCACCCTGGAGCGACCTGATGGCCGCCTCCCGGCCACTACCCGGACCCTTCACGTACACTTCCACCCGACGCATACCATCGTTGATGGCCTGGCGGGCTGCATTCTGGGCGGACAGCTGTGCCGCATACGGCGTCCCCTTCCGGGAACCCTTGAAGCCAGACCGTCCTGAACTCCCCCACGCAATCACACCACCACTCGGGTCGGTAATCGTCACAATCGTGTTATTAAACGTCGACTGTATAAATGCCTTGCCTTCAGCGACATTACGTCGCACTCGCTTCTTAGTCTTGCCCTTAATTGCTTTCTTTGCCATCTTTCCTCACTCAAAGGAGCCTAGTCCCTTACTTCTTCGATGCACCGCGTCTCTGGCCTCTGCCGGCGACCGTCTTGCGCGTACCACGTCGCGTTCTCGCATTTGTCTTCGTCCGCTGTCCACGAACAGGAAGATTGCGCCTGTGTCTCAGGCCCCGAACGGACCCAATCTCAATCAGACGCCGCACACTGAACTGCACCTCGCGGCGCAGGTCACCTTCGACCAGGAAATCACGTTCCATGACAACGCGAATCTTCGTCGCCTGCTCTTCAGTCAGGTCTCGAACCTTCACGTCGAACGGCACAGCGGCACGTTCGAGTATCTTCGCACTCGATGTCGGGCCAATGCCGTATATGTACTGTAGCCCAATGACTACATGCTTGTCTTTGGGCAAATCAACACCAGCAATACGGGCCATACTTCAGCTCCTCTGACAGGATGAAATCGAAACAGAGACCTAGCCTTGCCTCTGCTTATGTCTGGGGTTCTCACACAACACCCTCACCACACCACGTCGACGGATGATCTTGCACTTACTGCAGCGTCGCTTTACCGAAGAACTAACTTTCATCGATTTTCACCACAAACAAACCTTTCTATATTAGACGATTGCCTCGTACGTGTCAAAACCACACCTACTTGAGGCGATACGTCACGCGACCTCGACCAAGGTCATACGGAGACAACTCCACGAGCACACGGTCACCAGGAAGAATCTTGATATAGTGTTTCCTCATCTTCCCCGATATGTGAGCAATCACAATGTGCCCGTTCGGCAACTCCACGCGAAACATCGTGTTGGGAAGACATACCGTCACCTTCCCCTCTACTTCTATCTTCTCTTTCTTCGCCATACACTACAACCTACGCGAACACCTCAGCATCTCCATCAGTTATTCCGACGCTGTGCTCGAAGTGCGCAGCCAGGCTGCCATCCTTCGTAAGCACTGTCCAGCGATTGCTTGCCACTCTTGTTCTCCATCCCCCTGCCGTAACCATCGGTTCAATCGCGATGGTCATCCCCTTCTTCAACAACGCACCTCTTCCACACTCGAAATTCGGTATCTGCGGCTCCTCGTGCAATTCGCGGCCCACACCATGACCCGTGTACTCTCTCACTACCGCGAAACCATGTGATTCCACGTACTTCTGCACAGCAACAGAGATGTCTCCCACATGATTACCTGCCCGTGCCTCCGCAACCCCTGCGTCCAGAGACTTCTCCGTCACCTCAATCAACGTCCGTGCCTCAGCGCTGATTTCCCCAACGCCCACAGTCACGGCCGCATCACTATGGAAACCCCTATAGCACACACCGCAGTCAACAGAGACAATGTCACCTTCCTTCAGAATCCTTCCGCCAGGAATGCCGTGCACTATCTCGTTATTCACAGATACACAGACGCTCGCAGGATATCCCGAATACCCTTTGAACGACGCAATCACCCCATAGCGCCTCACCTCTTCCACCACCACATCATCCAGAGCACTCGTCCGGATGCCCGGTTGAACCGCCCGTTTCACCTCTTCAAGTATCGCAGCCAGGATTCGACCAGACTCGCGCATCAACGCTATCTCGTCTGCTGATTTGATCACAATCAAGCGCTCGCAACCCCCAGCACACCAGAGATCTCCGCGGAAACCACATCGATCTGGCGGTTCCCATCTACGCGGATCAGCTTACCCTGCCGCTCATAATACTCGACGATAGGCATCGTCTCAGACAGAAACACCTTCAGCCGCTCGCGCACGGTCTCTTCCTTGTCATCCGCACGCTGGTACAACTCCCCGCCACAAGCGTCGCACTTTCCCGCGACCTTCGGGGGAGAACTTATCTCATGATATGGAACCTGGCATTCACGACAGATCCACCTGCCGCTCAACCTCTTCACGAGTTCCTCTTCCGGAACCTCGATGTACACCGTCTTGTCGATTGCTCTATCCAACCCAGCCATCTTCTCATCCAGAGCCTGAGCCTGACTGAGAGTCCGAGGAAACCCATCGAACAACACGCCATTCGCGCAATCATCGCGCGTGATTCGCTCCACCACCATGTTGATGGTCACTTCATCAGGAACAAGTTCGCCCTTGTCCATATATGTCTTCGCCAACAGCCCCAACTCGGTCTTCCCTTTCAGCGCACTGCGAAAGAGATCCCCCGATGCCACATGGACAACACCCAACGCACCGGTAATCAGCGCCGCCTGGGTACCCTTCCCTGCTCCTGGAGCTCCTAGCAACACAACATTCATACCTAACCTCACCTACTTCAAGAATCCGTCATACCGACGCATGGTCAACTGCGACTCCAATTGTTTCATCGTATCAAGGGCGACACCCACCGCAATCAGAATCGCCGTGCTGGATATCGTCAACATCATTACACCCGTGATTTCACGTGCAATGAAGGGCATGATAGCCACTACAGACAGGAACGTCGCACCACCAAAAGTCAGGTGCTTCGTCACACCACTAAGGTAGTCAGCCGTTGATTTTCCCGGCCTCACGCCTGGGATGAACCCGCCCTGCTGCTGCAACGTCTTCGTAAGATTCATCTGTTCGAAAATCACCATCGTGTAGAAGAAAGTGAAGCCGAACACAAGCAGGAAATACAAACCCCAATACAGCAATCCCTGTGGAGCGCTCGCACCGGAGTCAAACGCACGGTACACGCCATCCCAGAAGCCGGGATCCTGAGGATTCATGAAATAACTCGCAATCAGCCGCGGCAACTGCATGATGGCAATCGCGAAGATAAGGGGAATCATGCCCGCAGTGTTGACTCGCAACGGAATGTAGGTCGAACCGGACTGTCGATACATCCGCCCGCCGCGGAACGTACTCCGCGCATACTGCACCGGAATCCGCCTGTGCGCCTCGATGAACATCACAATCATCACCAAGGTCGCCACTCCGAACAGAGCGAACACGATAACTCCAATCGGGTTCTCCTGCCAGGCAACACCCGTTCTCCCGATTGACTCAACCAGACCTGCAACGATTCCGCCAAATATGATAATGGAGATACCGTTACCAATCCCGCGCTCGGTGATTAACTCACCCAGCCACACAAGGAACATGGTGCCTGCCGTCATCGAAACGATGATAGTGGCTGTTGTTATGCCATCGGGTCTGGCAAGAACGTTCTGGCTCGTCAGAATGGCCAACTGGGAATAGCCCTGCAGAGCCGCCAACGGCACCGCAAGGAAATGAGTAATCTGATTGATTCTGCGCTGTCCCGCCTCACCGGACTGCGATAACGCCTGCAAACTCGGGATAACAGGTACAAGCAACTGCATGATAATCGACGATGTGATGTATGGATACACGCCCATGGCGGCAACGCTGAAGTTCTTCATCGCCCCGCCGCTGAACAGATTCAGCATGCCAAGCAGGGAATCCTGTTCGAAGAACTGCGCCAACGCATCGGGATCCACTCCTGGCAACGGAACATGCACGAGGAACCGGAACACAACGAGCATTCCCAGCGTGAACAACAACCTCTGTCTGAGGTCCGGAAGCGAGAACGCGTCTCGCATCGCCTGTATCAGTCGCGGCTGACCTTCTTTTTGCTGCATACCTACGCCTTCTTCACAGTGCCTTGAGCAGCCCTGATCTTTTCCTCCGCCGCAACCGAAAACTTGTCCGCAGAGACGGTGAGACTCTTCTCCATGTCGCCCCTGCCGAGGATCTTGGTAGGCCTGTTCAACGAACGGATAAGCCCTGCTTCACACATCTCCTTTGGCGTAATCTCAGCGCCGTCAGGAAACGCATTCAGAGAACCGACATTCACCACGTTGAACTCAACCTTGAATATGTTCGTGAACCCACGCTTACGAGGCAAGCGCTTGATGAGGGCCAACTGTCCGCCCTCGAAACCAGGCCGCACGCCTTTGTGGTGCCCTTTTTGTCCCTTGCTACCACGGCCCGAGAACGTGCCGCGACCGCTACCATCACCACGTCCGACCCGTCTCGAACTCTTGGTCGAACCTATCGACGGCCCAAGCTCATTCAGTTGCATCGTAGACCTCCGAAGGATCTGCCGCATCACTACTCTTTCCAGCTGTCCGGTCGACAGAGCGCAGTGATGTGAGCGCCAGGATAGTCGCACGAGCGACATTGATTCTATTCTGGCTTCCCAGCGACTTGCTGATAACATTCTTGATTCCGGCCAACTGCAGCACGGTTCGCACCGTGTTGCTGGCAATCATGCCTCGCCCCGCGGCTGCCGGCTTCAGCAATACCATGGACGCACCGTACTTGGCAAGAGCCTCATGCGGTATCGTCTCGTTCACAACAGGAACGTCAATGAGTTCTCTGCGCCCCATAGCACTAGCCTTTCGAATTGCTTCAGGCACACCTGTAGCCTTCGCCAAACCCACGCCAACGTGCCCCTGGCCGTCCCCAACCACCATAAGCGCTCTGAACCGAAGTCTGCGGCCGCCCTTCACCACTTTGGTGACGCGATCGACCGTCATCAACTTCTCCTCCAACTCTAATTCA